>JAFAFP010000009.1 GCA_023423415.1 Pseudomonadota bacterium
TATGAGTATAAGAGACAGCACCAACACCTGCTGGAGCCTGATCGAAACCGACGACACCGTGAAAGTCGGCGGACGTTACGAGGCCAAGGACGGCAAGATCGCAGCGGTGGACACTTTCATTTCCAAGACTGACGAAACACCGCAATTGCGTAAGCAGACCCAGGAAGAAAATATGGGCTGGTACAAAGGCATTAGCGCGGACATCTTTGGATAATGAAAGAAGTACTTCAACTCACTCGTGAATGGGCGATGCGGGCAACGCCGCATCGCCGCGCAGTCTTGGGCGGCCTCGGCGCAGCGTTGGTATCCCCGGCGCTGCCAGGTCTCACGGCTGCGGACAGCGCGCATGCCGCGACCGCACCGGTGTCCCACAAGATCGGCAACATCGAAGTGCGGGTGATCAGCGACGGCGTGCTGAACGTGCCGCTCTCCTTCACATTGCCCGATACCCCACTCACCGAAGCAGCGGCGCTGTTCAAGGCGCACGGCATGCCGGAAGGCGGCGAGCCGGTACAAACCAATGTGACGCTGGTGAAGACCGGCAACGAACTGGTGCTGATCGATGCCGGCTCCGGTCCGAATTTCCAGTCGACCGCCGGAAAGCTGCAGGAGAATCTGGAAGCCGCCGGCATCGCTCCGGACAAGATTACCAAGGTGGTGCTGACACACGCGCACGCGGATCACCTCTGGGGCGTGATGGACGATTTCGACGACAGCGATCGCTTTCCCAATGCGAGCTATGTCATTTCGGCTGCGGAGTGGGATTTCTGGAGCGACCCGAAGACGGCGGAATCGGTGCCCGATTGGCTCAAGGGCATGGCGCTGGGCACAGCGCGCATCCTCAAGAAGATCGAAACCAAGGTCGAACGCCGCAAGGCCGGAGACAGCGTCGCGCCCGGACTGAGCTATGTGGGGACGCCTGGACATACACCCGGGCACATGGCGGTCCTGGTCGAGAACAGCGGAAAATCACTGATTGTCGGCGGCGATGTGCTGGCCAATAACGCGATTTCGTTTGCCCGGCCTGAGTGGCGGATCGGCAGCGATTTCGACCGGGATCGGGCTGTAACGACCCGCAAGGCCCTGCTCGACCGACTGGCAACGGACAAAACGCCGCTAGTCGGTTTTCATCTTGCATGGCCGGGCCTGGGTATGGTGGAACGCACCGGCATCGCCTATCGTTTAGTATCGCTCTAATATCGATCCACCCGAATACGTACCCGCTCGTGCCGAGGACTCCCATGAAATCAGTCGTTGCCGCCGCCGCGCTCTCTATTATTGCCTTCACTTCGCAAGCTCAGGCCCAGGATGCCGCTGCCGGAGAGAAAGTGTTCGTGCAATGCCGCGCCTGCCATCAGGTCGGCGAGACCGCGAAGAACGGCGTCGGTCCGGTGCTGAACGGACTGTTCGGGCGCAAGTCCGGCACGATCGAGGGCTACAACTACAGCGACGCCAACAAGAATTCCGGCATCGTCTGGGATGAGAAAGTGTTCGCCGAGTACATCCAGAATCCGCGCGCGAAGATCCCCGGCACCAAGATGATCTATGCCGGCCTGAAGGACGAGAAGCGAATCGGCGACCTCACCGCATTTCTCAAGCAGTTCGACAAGGACGGCAAGAAGGCGCAATAAGCGGTCGCAGCTCTAAGCGCGCGGTCGTTGGAAAAGACCGCGCGCAAATACCTGTAATGTCAGGGTATCTAGTGCCGCTGCGGTGCGTAGCTCGTTAACGGCCCTGCGACCGGAGCTGTCTCCAGATACCGCGGCACAACCACACGCCGCCCCTGCTGGAGCGATGTATTGGCGCCGACGTCGTTGAGTTGCGCCACCGCCCAGACCGGCACCGAATAGCGTTGCGCGATCGTACGCACCGTGTCACCCGGCTCAGCCTGAATCGCAACGCCGGAATCCCACAATTCGATCTTCTCGCCGCGCGGCATCACGTAGCGGATCGGCACCGTCGGCCCTTCCAGCACCGGCGGCATGGTCGCGATCTGCACCACCTTGGCGATCACCTGGTCTTGTAAACCGCGGATCTTGACCATGTTGACGTGCAGCACATCCCAGTAACTGCGTAAATCGACGGTCGAGAAGTGACCGCGGAATTCAGAGGACGCCTGTACATAGCCGCCGCCGAAGAAGTTGGTCGACTGATACATGTTGATGAAGCGGTCGACGTTGTTGGGGACAGTGCTGGCTTTGCGCGTCGGGTCGAAGGCGACGATCAGGCTCACCGGCACGCCTGCGCTCTTCAGTTTCCAGGCGAAGCGGATCGACGCATCACCGCCGGCCGAATGGCCCATGGCCATGATCGGCTGCGGATTCTTCTTGTAGCGCGCGATCGCCTCTTCGGCCGGGCCGTACCAGTTCAGATGATTGTAGGTCTCGGACTCGATCACGCCTGTCGATCTGATCTTTTCCGAAAGGTGATCCATTTCGTCGGACGCGAAGCGCCCGCCCATGCCGCGGAACACATAGGCCTTGCCCATCGCCATCGTCGGCTTCGGAGCGGCCAGTTCGCCGGTCGGCGACAAAAATCCTTCAAACGCTGAGAGCGACCCGCAACCGGACAGACCTAGAGCGACCACGGCCATGGTCGCAAAGCGCGGCAAGTTGAACATGCTCTGTCAGCCCCTGCTCATCTCACCGCGCTTGTCCGATCCAAGGCGGTGGATGCACGCCACTGGCGTTTGTGGGATGAAATGCGGATTTCCTTAAAATTTTCCGAATTTTGCGGATATTCGCTGTCAACCTATTGATTTATGACGCTTTTTTGACGGTTCGCGAGACGCTGAACTGTTGTTACCTCCGGCTTGGACCATGAAGAATCACGAGAATGTCAGCTCCAGCCGCTGCTGGCGTTAATTAGCGGTTGACCCGATAGGCCGCCTGCCCTAACGCCGCGCTTTCCGCCCCTCAGAGACCGTCGATGACCGCCGCGCCGCGCATTTCCTTTGTTTCTCTCGGCTGCCCGAAGGCGCTGGTCGATTCCGAGCGCATCATCACGCGCCTGCGGGCGGAGGGCTATGAGCTGGCGCGCGGCCATGCAGGCTCGGACGTGACCATCGTCAATACCTGCGGCTTCCTCGACTCAGCTCAGGCGGAATCGCTCGCTGCCATCGGCGAGGCGATGAAGGAGAACGGCAAGGTCATCGTCACCGGCTGCATGGGCGCCGAACCGGAGAAGATCACCTCGCAATACCCGAACGTGCTCGCGGTCACTGGCCCGCAGCAATATGAGAGCGTGATGGAGGCGGTGCATCGCGCATTGCCGCCGGTGCACGAACCGTTCGTCGATCTCGTGCCGCCGCAGGGCCTGAAGCTCACGCCGCGCCACTACGCTTACTTGAAGATTTCCGAAGGCTGCAACAACCGCTGCTCGTTCTGCATCATCCCGAAGCTGCGCGGCGATCTCGTCTCGCGCCCTGCCGGCGATGTGCTGCGCGAAGCTGAAAAGCTCGTCGCTGCCGGCGTGAAGGAGTTGCTGGTGATCTCGCAGGACACCTCGGCCTATGGCGTCGATGTGAAGTATGCGGCGAGCCAGTGGAAGGATCGCGAGGTCCAGACCAAGTTCATTTCGCTTGCGCGCGAACTCGGCGAACTCGGCGTCTGGGTGCGCCTGCACTACGTCTATCCCTACCCGCATGTCGACGAGGTCATCCCGCTGATGGCCGACGGCAAGGTGCTGCCCTATCTCGACATCCCGTTCCAGCATGCGAGCCCGGATGTGCTGAAGCGCATGAAGCGTCCCGGCGCGCAGCAGAAGACACTCGACCGCATCAAGCAGTGGCGCGAGATCTGCCCGAGTCTGACCCTGCGCTCGACCTTCATCGTCGGCTTCCCCGGCGAGACCGAGGCCGATTTCGAATTCCTGCTCGACTGGCTGGATGAAGCCGAACTCGACCGTGTCGGCTGCTTCAAGTTCGAGCCGGTGGAAGGCGCTCCCGCCAACGCGCTCGACGGCGCCGTGCCGCAAGAGGTGAAAGAAGAGCGCTGGCATCGCTTCATGCAGAAGCAACAGAAGATTTCGGCCCGCCGGCAGAAGAAGAAGCTCGGTTCGCGCCAGCAGGTGCTGATCGACGAATTGACGCCGACCGGCGGCAAGGGCCGCAGCAAGGCCGACGCGCCCGAGATCGACGGCGCCGTGCATGTGGTCAGCCGCCGCCCCTTGCGTGTTGGCGAATTCGCCAATGTGAAGATCGAACGCGCCGACGATTACGATCTCTATGGGACGGTGGTGGGGTTCTAGGTCCCGATCGGCCTATGCGCGTCATTGTCAGGCTTGACGGCGGCAACCAGTGCTCTGCATCTCGCCGTCATCATGACCCAAGGAAATCTCTTTAAGCCGGCTATACCTCCTCAATGCGCTCGAGAAGGAAACGCCTCTCATCCGGTTCGAACTCGACAATCCTCATCCTCAAGGTTGGATGCGGAAAACACTTTGCGATCGACCTAGGATCTGCCTTCGTATCCTTGGCAACCGCCATAACTGCACGAACAATTCCATCGCAGTTGTCGAGAGCCCAGCGAAGATTTTCCATCAGCTCTGTGTGTCCCGGCCTCGTTTTGAGCGTAGTAATTCCCTGAGCCAGATACTTTCGGCCACCGTCGATAAAATGATCTTGCCATAGTGTGACCACGACCGTTTTGGTGTCTTCACAACGCGCCGACCAGCTCCACCTTGCGTTCTTCTGTTTAGCTCCGAAATACTCGAACGCCTCCGTCTTGTTCCAAACTCTGGTCATATTCCCTCCTGAAATTATTTTGGCGACCTAGAGAAAGTAAATTGCAGCGAACGAACCAGGCTCCTGAAATTCGCGATAGTATGTATTGCAGTGAAGTTTTTATGCTCAAAGCAATGGCCTCCACAGTATGACGGTGGCGGTTCTGCTGAGCCAGCGTTTTCACGGTTAGGGTCGATTGTTCAATTGGCTGCTGAACACTTTGAAGGCCATTCTCCGGCCCTTCACGTCTACGCTAAGGGGATGACAGCAAACCTAACAGATGGATGCGCAAGTCATAAGGCGTCAACGACGCCGTCTTCGACGGCTATGCCTGCGTATGACCCTGTGTGGCTGCACACGCCTCGACAAAATCCGCCAATGCTATAACCGCCAGCCCCATATCGCTCTCGCCCGCAAACTCCGCCGGGTTGTGACTGATGCCGCCGCGGCAACGCACGAACATCATCACCGTCGGACAGAGGCTCGCCATGACCTGGGCATCGTGCCCTGCGCCGGATGGCATCCGAATTGGCGTGTAACCAAGACCGGCGATCACATCCGCGAGTAGATCCTGCATCGCAGGCGTGCATGCCGTCGTGTTCATTCCGTAAAGCGTCTCGAATGCGACGTCGATCTTACGACGCGCCCCGACCTCTCGCGCAATCGCCTGCACCTGTTGGATCGCGGCCTTGCGTTTCTCGTCGGTGGTCGAACGGAATTCGAGTGAGAAGTTAACCGATCCCGGAATGACGTTGCTTGCACCCGGCAGCGCTTCGATCTGGCCGACCGTTGCGACCATGCTGTCGGCTTCGTTCGCAAGCGCGGCCTGCTCGGCGGCCAGCATGATTTCGGACGCACCAGCCAAGGCGTCGTGACGCATGCGCATCGGCACCGTGCCGGCATGCCCCGCCTCGCCCTTCACCGTGACGCGCATACGGCTCTGACCGATAATGCCCGTGACCACGCCGAGCGGCAGATGCTCTGCTTCGAGCACCGGCCCCTGCTCGATATGCACCTCGATATACCCGACGACATCCGCACGGTCGTAGCTTGCGGCCGGTATATCTTCGACACGTTTTCCGTAAGCAACGATCGCATCGGCAAATGTGACGCCGTCGCTGTCGGCCAAAGCAAGAAACGATTTATCGAAGTTGCCGCTACACGCGAGCGACGACGACAGCGTGGAACGAAAGCGAGATCCCTCTTCATCGCCGAAGGCCAGCACATCGATTCCGAACGGCAGTTCAACATCGCGCGCAGCAAGCTCCTTGACTGCAAGAATGCCGGAAACCACGCCGAGCGGACCATCGTAGCGGCCGGCATCGATCACCGTGTCGATATGCGAGCCGATCAGAAACCGCTGTTTCAATTCGGGACGCCAATGGCCGCGCACGGTGCCAAGCGCATCCTCGGTGACCGTCATTCCCGCATCGCGCATCCACGACGCGACAAGATCAGCAGCGCGACGATGCTCCGGCGTCAGGAACAATCGCACGAGACGGTCGGGATCGGACGAGATCGCGCCGAGTTCCCTCAGCATTACTTCGGCGCGTTTGCCGAGGCGCGCGGTATCTTTGTCGATGTCGCGCATGCCTGCCATCATCAATGGGCGCGCAGCCAGCGGCCCAATTGCTCGCGCTCGTCGTCAGTCATGTGTGTCTGGTTACCGAGCGGCATGGCCTTGTTACGGACGGTCTGGATCATGATGAGTTGGGAGTAACGCCGAAGGTCCGCCAAGGTTTCCAGCGTCACATTCTTTGGCGGCTCCTTGAAGCTCTCATGCGTCGGCCGCTTGGCATGACACATGGTGCAGTGCTTGGTGCTGAGTGCCAGCACTTCGGAGTCCGAGATCACCGGGCCAGTCTCGGCCGCCTCGCGCGGCGCGGTCACGAAGATCGCGCAGATCAGGGCGAAGGCGGCCACCGGCGCAGCCCAACCGTATTTCTCCCAAGGCTCGCCGACGTCGATGCGATTGAGAATATGCCGGAACAGTCCGCCGACGATCAGGATCAGCGCGACCACCATCCAGGCATGCGGATGCGCCGACAGGAACGGATAATGCGGCGACACCATCATCAGCAGCACGGGCAGCGTCAGGTAGTTGTTGTGCACCGAGCGCTGCTTGGCGACCTTGCCGTACTTCGCCTCCGGCTCCTCGCCACGCAACAGTTGCCCGACCATGATGCGCTGGCCGGGAATGATCGTCACAAACACATTGAAAGCCATGATGGTGCCGATGAAAGCGCCGACATGGATAAAGGAGCCGCGACCCGAAAATACATGGGTGTAAAACACGGCGGCGAGCAGGATCAGGACAAACACCGAAGCCGCGAGCGGCACCGTGCGGTCGCCGAAGAACCGGCACAACCCGTCATAGATGAACCAGCCGATCAGCAGTGATGCGATCGAGATGGCAATCGCCTGCCAGGGCTGCAACGGCATGACGGCCGGATCGATCAGATAGGCGCTGGCATGGAAATAATACTGAACGATGAGGAGACCGAAGCCTGTGACCCAGGTGAGGTAGGCCTCCCACTTGAACCAATGCAGATGCGGCGGAAGATGGCGCGGCGCCACCGTGAACTTCTCGACGTGATAGAAGCCGCCGCCATGCACCTGCCAGGCGGTGCCGAACACACCCGGAGATTTCCGCTCCTGTTGGTTCAGTGAATAATCGAGCGCCATGAAATAGAAGGATGTGCCGATCCAGCCGATGCCCACGATCATGTGGGCCCAGCGCAGGAGTAGATTGCCCCATTCTCCGATGAAAACGTCCATACGTCGCCTGAGACTTTCTCCGCTCATTCCCACAAAAGCGGGAAGCCAGCGCCCTCTATCCTGGGTCCCCGCCGGAGCCCGTGCTCGGACCGGCAATGCCGGACCCGAGTGCGGGACAAGCGGACAGTTTGAATACTAGCAAGCCATATGCCGTAAAGCTTACGGAACCAGGATGGACGAGCCGGTTGTCCCACGGCTTTCAAGATCGCGGTGCGCCTGTTGCGCATCCTTGAGCTTGTATTTCTGGTTGACCGGGATTTTCACCGCACCGCTGGCCACGACATTGAACAGGTCATTGGCGGTCGCCAGCAGGTCTTCGCGTTTGGCGACATAGTGGTTCAGCGTCGGACGTGTGGCGAACAGCGAACCCTTGGTTTGCAGGATGTTGATGTTGAAGGCATCGATCTGACCCGACGCCGAACCGAAGCTCGCAAACATGCCGAGCGGACGAATGCAATCCAGCGATGCCGGGAAGGTCGTCTTGCCGATGCCGTCATAGACCACATCGCACAGCTTGCCACCGGTGATCTCCTTCACACGCGTCGGGAAATCCTCATCGCGATAATAGATGATGTGGTGGCAGCCATTGGCCTTGGCGATCTCGCCCTTGTCCTTGGAACCGACCGTGCCGATCACGGTGGCGCCGAGATGGTTCGCCCACTGACACAGGATCTGGCCGACGCCCCCGGCCGCAGCATGCATCAGCACCGTTGAGCCCTTGGTGACCTTGTAGGTGCGGTTGACGAGATACTGCGCGGTCATGCCCTTCAGCATCATGCCCGCTGCCTGTTCATAGGAGATGCTGTCGGGGATCTTCACGGCGCGATCGGCCGGCAGCAGGCGCTCCTCGGCGTAACCACCCAAGGCAGTGACGTAGGCAACGCGATCTCCAACCTTGATGTCGGTGACGCCTGGTCCGACCGCGGTCACCTCACCCGCACCTTCATTGCCGGCCACGAACGGCAGGCCGACCGGCGATGGATACATTCCTTCACGGAAATAGGTGTCGATGTAGTTCACCCCGCAGGCATGCTGCTTGATCCGGATCTGTCCCTGCCCCGGCGCTGCGATTTCGATATCCTCGAATGTCAGCACCTCAGGCCCGCCAAGTTTATGAACCCGGACCGCAGCAACCATCATCATTCTCCCTAAACGCGCGTGCGCTCCCGGCACGCTCAACAAAAGCCGGCCGGGATCATAGAGTCCCAAAAAGCGGACGCAAGCCGGGGCTTTAGTTTGCGCGCGAGCGACGCAAAACCGGTACCCACTTTTGCTGCTTGCGCGCTACTAACGCGCCCCCGACACCGTCAAAATCGTGCCGCTTGTGTAGCTGGCCTTGTCCGAGATCAGGAACAGGACGGCCTCGGCCACCTCTTCCGGGGTGCCGACCCGCCCGGTTGGCAGCGTATGGGCAATGCGCTCCAGCCGGCCTGGCTCATGGATCTCGGTGTCAATCGGCCCCGGCGCCACAGTATTGACGCGGATGCCCTCGCCCGCCAATTCACGCGACAGGCCGATGGTCAGGGAGTCGACCGCGCCCTTGGTCGCGGCGTACCAGACATATTCGCCGGCTGCGCCGAGCCGCGACTGCACCGATGACAGGAACACAATCGAGCCTCCCAGCCCGCCGAGCTTGGTTGACATCCGCGCAATCGCGGCGCGGGCGCAGAAGAACGCGCCCATCACGTTGACCTCGACATTCTCCCGAAGCGTTTGCGTGGAGACGGAAACGAAGCGCGAATTCTTGCCAGTGACGCCGCTGTTATAGACGAGATGCCGCAACGGTCCGAATGCATCGACCGCCTTGAATACGCGCTCGACATCTGCCTCGTTCGCCATGTCGCCCTGGATGGCGATGGCGCGGCTTCCGCTGCTCTCGACATCCTTCACAACTTTCGCCGCAGCATCCGCATTGTTCTTGTAGTTGATGGCGACATCATAGCCGCGCCGCGCGGCAAGCCTGGCGGTCGCGGCGCCGATGCCTCGGCCGCCGCCGGTGATGAGAACGATTGGTCTGTCGGTCATTGCTATTTCCGGGTCAGTGTTTTTGGTCGTTTCCGCCGGTTGCGAAGTGCGAGCACGTTAAACACCTCGACCGCGCCCGCAAAGGCCATGGCAAAGTAAATGTAGCCGCGCGGGATATGAAAGCCGAGACCGTCGGCGACCAGAGCGACGCCGATCAGCAACAGAAACGATAGCGCCAGCATCTTGGTGGTCGGGTATTTCTGGATGAAAGCCGAGACCGGTACGGCGGCGAAATACATCACCAGCATCGCGATCACGACCGCGGCGATCATGATCTCGATATCCTGCGCGAGGCCGATCGCGGTGATGATGGAATCGAGTGAAAAGACAAGATCGATCGCAACGAGTTGCGCAATCACCCAGGCAAAGGCGCTGCCGCCGCCGGCCGGCGCGGCTTCGTCGAATTCAGCCTCGACCTCGGAATGGATTTCGTGCGTGCCCTTGGCAATCAGGAACAGGCCGCCGCCGAGCAGGATCAGATCGCGCCAGGAGAACTCGTTGCCCATTAGCGTAAAGACAGGCGCCGTCAGCCGCATGATCCAGGTCAACGTCAGCAGCAATATGACGCGGAAGACGAAGGCAAGGCCAAGCCCGATCTGGCGCGCGAGCTTGGATTGCCGTTTCGGCAAACGCGAAATCAGGACCGAGATGAAAACGATATTATCGATGCCGAGAACAATCTCGAGGACCGAGAGCGTCACCAGCGCGAGCCAGGCATTCGGATCGGTCAGAATCTGCAGCATGATCGATCGTTATTCCGTTCAGTCATGGGCTGTCGCCAGGCCGATTGTCAGAAAATACAATCCCAGGAGCGCAAACAACCACGCGACAATCGCACCGGGATTGAGCCCCGTGATCAAAGCATAAGCACCGAGCACGCACCACGCCGTCAGTACGATCAGATTGACAACACGAAACTGCGTCACGCGAAAGGGATGCAGGACCCGCAGCGGCATAAAGGTCAAGATGATCAGCACCGTCACAACAATCGCTGCCGCCCAGGGCGGCAGCTTCAGCACGAACAAATGAAACGCGGCCGCGTTCCACAAGGCGGGAAAGCCGCGAAAATAGTTGTCCGTCGTTTTCATCTGTTCGTCGGCGAAATAGAGCGCACTCGTCACGACAATGGCGATGCTCAGTGGAATGGCCACCGGCGATGGCAACAATCCGCTGGTCGCCAACGCAAAGGCGGGCACAAAAACATACGTCGTGAAATCAACGACCAGATCGAGCGCATTGCCGGACCAGCGCGGCAGGATTTCCGCGACCCGAAAGCGCCGCGCCAGGGTGCCGTCCACGCCATCGATGAACAACGCGATCGCCAGCCAGACGAACATCGTCACCCAGTCGCCGCGCGCTGCTGCGGCCATCGCCATCAAGGCGCAGCCGGCTCCGCAAGCCGTGAAAATATGGATGAGAAACGAGCGCATCCGCGCCATCTGATCGATTGGCCGTTTCGCGCTATCGCCAGTCTTGAGCATGGATTGGCCCCTTCGGCGCAGCATAGACCAGCCCGACAGCCGGTAAAAATCCACCCCTCGCCAGAAGCACATCGCGGCGCTATGGAGGCATCCGAAAGGTATAGGGAATGAATGCAGGATTGTTATCGTCAGAGGTTATCGTGGTTGGCGCAGGGCCATCGGGCCTCACCGCGGCGCTGGCTCTGGCATCGGCGGGGTTCGACACCGTGCTGGTTGCACCGCGCTCACCTTCGGATAACCGTACCACTGCCCTTCTCGCCAGTTCCATCGCGGCGCTGGAAACGCTTGGCGTCTGGGACGCCTGCCGCGACCAGGCGGCGCCGCTTCGCACCCTTCGGATCGTGGATGACACCGGACGGCTCTGGCGTGCACCGGAAGCGCGGTTCGAGGCGGACGAGATCGGCCTTGAGGCCTTCGCCTACAACATTCCGAACCGGCATCTGCTCGTTGCGCTGGAAAAAGCCGCAGCCCACGCGACACATCTGCGCATCATCGAGGACGACGCCGCATCGGTGACGGTCGATGACGCCCGTGCCGTTGTGCGCACTCTGGGCGGTATCGAAATCGAAGCAAAGCTGATCGTCGGCGCCGATGGCCGCAACTCGATCTGCCGGGCCGCCGCCGGAATAGAAATGCGGCAACAGCGTTATCCGCAGATCGCGCTGACCTTCAACGTCGCGCACAGCCGACCGCATCACGACATCTCGACCGAATTCCATACCGAGGCCGGACCGTTCACGACCGTTCCCTTGCCGGGCAATCGCTCCAGCATTGTTTGCGTCGTCAACGAATACGATGCACAGCAGCTCCACGCCATGTCGGGCGAGACGCTCGATCTCGAACTCGAGCGCCGCTGCCATTCGATCCTCGGCAAGATCAAGGCCGAGCCTGAACATGGACGGTTTCCGCTCGCGCTCGAAACGGCCGACCGCGCAGCAGCCAACCGCATCGCGCTGGTCGGCGAGGCCGCGCACCGCATTCCACCCATCGGCGCGCAAGGGCTTAATCTCGGGCTGCGCGATGCAGCCGCGATAGCTGAAGCAGCAACCGATCACAGCACCGATCCCGGCGCGCCGGACGCACTGGAGGGTTACGAAAACATGCGGCGGGCCGACGTGCTGAGCCGGACCCTAGCGGTCGACCTCCTCAACCGCTCGCTGCTCTCGGGCTTCCTGCCGATCCAGGGCCTGCGCGGGATCGGGATGCATGTGCTGAACACCATCGGTCCCCTGCGCCGCGCTGTGATGCGCGAGGGCGTGATGCCGCATAGTTCGCAGCCGCGGCTGATGCGCGGAGAAACACTGATATCGCTACGAAACTAAAACATGAGCGACTTAAAGTAACACTCAAGGTTGACAACGTTCGCGAGCGCTGCAGAGAAGAGCTTTAAAAGTTTGTCGGTATCACCCCGGCCTTGATCATCCACATCACGCCGGTCAGCGTGAACACCGATACCAGCGTACCGATCAGCACCGAACCGGAGGCCTCCTCGACCCAGACGTCATACTGGCGCGCCAGGATGAACACGTTGAGCGCCGGCGGCAGCGCCGCCATCAGCACCGCCGCATAGGTCCAGGACGGGCTGAATGGCCCGAGCCAGGCGAGCACGAAAAATACGATCAGCGGGTGCAGCACCAGCTTCACCGGGACAATGGCCGGAACATCCCAGTGAAGCTTCGGGAATGGCCGCAGGCCAACCGTGACCCCGAGCACGAACAGGGCGCAGGGCGCGGCCGCGTTCTGCAGGAATTGCATCAACCGGTCGAGTGCAACCGGCGGCTGGAAATGAACAGCCGCGGACAAGACGCCAAGCACGGTTGCGACGATAAAGGGATGCAGCACGATGTTGCGGGCAACGTGCAAGGCCGACGGCCAGAACCCGCGTCGATCGCTGCCACCGATCGCCATCAACAACGGCACGAGCGAGAATAAGAGAATGCTGTCGAAACAGAAGATCAGCGCCACGGGCGCTGCGGATTCAGCGCCAAGCGTCGATAGCGCCAGTCCCGGTCCCATGTATCCGATATTGCCGTAGCCGCCAGCGAGGCCTGCGATCGTCGCCTGCGGCATCGTCCGTCGGCCGAAGACGGCGATCGCAAAGGCCAATGTGAAGGCAATCGCCGTGGACAGCATCGTGCCGAACACGAAGGAGACGTTGGCCAGTTCCTCCAGCGGGGTCTGCGCGACGATGCGGTAAAACAGGCACGGGAGCGCGACATAGACGATGAAAAAGTTCATCCACGCCAGCCCGGTATCCGGGAGTTGCTTCACCCGGCCACAGGCATAGCCAAGGAAGATCAATCCGAAATACGGCAGGGCCAGATTGAGGACTTCGATCATCGGTCGGTTGGACTTGAGGCCGAAAACAGCGGTGCACGAAAGAGCGGCTTGGCGAGCGCGGGTGTTCTAGATCATATTCGGCCTCCTGTCCTACGGTGAACCATCGCGCAATGCGCCGGCGATGTTACGGAGTCCCTATCGATGAAGCTGCCACGCAATTTCTTCAAGCCGCTCGCCGCCGGCGCCCCTGCCCCCATGCGCGAATTGCCGGTGCGGCTCGAACGCATGATCCATTTCGTGCCACCGCATATCGAGAAGGTCACCGCGAAGGTGCCGCAGCTCGCGCGCGAGGTGGATGTCGTGCTCGGCAATCTCGAGGACGCGATTCCGGCCGATGCGAAGAAAGCGGCGCGCGACGGCTTCATCGCCATGGCCAAGGCCACCGATTTCGGCACCACCGGGTTGTGGACGCGCATCAACGCGCTGAACTCGCCCTGGGTGCTGGACGACATCACCGAACTCGTCGCTGCCATCGGCGACAAGCTCGACGTGATCATGTTGCCCAAGGTCGATGGCGTGTGGGACATCCATTATCTCGATCAGCTTCTGGCGCAACTCGAAGCCAAGCATGCGGTGAAGAAGCCGATCCTCATTCACGCCATTCTCGAAACCGCCGAAGGCGTGATGAATGTCGAACAGATTGCAGCGTCATCGCCGCGCATGCAGGGCATCAGTCTCGGCCCGGCTGACCTCGCTGCATCGCGCGCGATGAAGACAACGCGCGTCGGCGGCGGCCATCCGGAATACAAAGTGCTGGCTGACGCGAAGGGCGACGGCTCTGCACGCGCTGTCTATCAGCAGGATCTGTGGCACTACACATTGGCGAAGATGGTCGATGCCTGCGCCGCTGCCGGTATCAAGCCCTTCTATGGACCCTTCGGCGATTTCTCCGATCCGGAAGGCTGCGAGGTGCAATTCCGCAATGCCTTCCTGATGGGCTGTGCCGGCGCATGGTCGTTGCATCCGACCCAGGTGGCCATCGCCAAGCGCGTCTACTCGCCCGATCCCGACGAGGTCGCCTTCGCCCGGAAAATACTCGAGGCGATGCCGGACGGCACCGGCGCCGTCATGATCGACGGCAAGATGCAGGACGACGCCACCTGGAAACAGGCGAAGGTGGTGGTCGACCTTGCCCGGCTGGTCGCCAGCAAAGACCCCGATCTCGCTGCACGTTATGGACTCTGAGGCCTTGGTCTTGAAGTGTCAGGCGGTCGCCTGAAAAACAAATCTATTCCGCTTGCCAAGCCACGGATTGGCTGGTCAATTGACGTGTGGATTTTGTTGAACTTTCAGCCTGGGGACGGCAAAGAGCCGCCCCGATTTTGAATGCTTTTTTTCAGGTCAGACCATGCGTCGATCGCTCTATGAATCTGTCGGCGGCTTCCGCGTCATTTCCAAGATCGTTTTGAGCTTCTACGGCAAAGTGCTCGAATCTGACTCCGTTGCCCCCTTCTTCTCAACGATCGACATGAAACGACTGGTTGACCACCAGACCAAGTTCATTTGCTCCTTGCTCGGCGGCCCCGCCAGTTTCTCGGACGAGCAGATCCGAACCGCGCATGCCACGGTCACTATCAACGATGATGCGTTCGATGAGATCACAACGCTGTTTTCTGAAGCGCTCGAGGAAGCCGCTCTGCAGCCGGCTCATATCGAAGCGATCGTAAAGGCTTTTGAATCGAAGCGCCCGCTCATTGTGTCGCGATGAGCGCCGCAACGTCATCCGCGTTCGAGTGTCTGGATCAACTGGCAATCGGCGTTGTGTTGTGCGATCCGGCGACCGCGGCTGTCGTCTATGCCAATCAGCTGGCTCGGAAGTGGTTCGGCCAGAACTCCGTCGGACACCCCTTGCCGTCGGTGATCGCGGCGGTGTCGCTCCCGGATCTAACGGCGCGTCTTGCTTCCCGCAAACGCTATTCCGTGACCGGAGAGATCGCACCGGAATCCGGACGGCGCATTGCCTATCGCATGTCGGCATCCGAGCGTCGCTTCGCCAACGGGACGTTTCTTGTCGCCGAGATCGAGAATATTTCGACGCAGAAGGAGCAGGAATACCTGCTGCAATCCTATTCCGGCCTGATCGAGCGCAAAAATCGTGAGATCGAGAAAGAGCAGGAGCGGACCGAGCGCCTGCTCATGAATGTCTTTCCGTTCAAGGTGCTTCAGGAATTCAAGGAGTTCGGCACCACGACGCCCTCGTTCTACGACGAAGTCTCGGTCATGTTTCTCGACTTCGTCGGATTCACGCGCATGCCGGTTTCGAAGGAGCCGAAGCGTCTCATTTCCGAGTTGAACGAAATCTTCTCGACCTTCGATCAGATCATCGAGCATCACGCCTGCGAGCGCATCAAGACGATCGGTGACGCCTATTTGGCTGTCTCCAATATGCCAAGCTCCAATCCGGATCACGCGATCGACATCGTCACCGCCGCGATCAAGATTCTGCGCTACCTGGAGCGACGCAATGCGCAGCACGAGATCAAATGGACCTGCCGCATCGGCATCCATACCGGCAGCGTCGTGGGATCGGTCGTGGGAGTCAGGAAATACATCTACGATGTCTTCGGCGACGGTGTGAACACAGCCAGCCGGATGCAGAGCCTGTCCGAATCGATGAAGATTACAGTCTCGAAGCCGACCTACGATCTGATCCGGCCCACGATCCCCTGCACGGCGAGAGGTGAATTCGAGATCAAAGGGGCCGACAAGATGAACGTC
Source organism: Pseudomonadota bacterium (assembly GCA_023423415.1). GTDB lineage: Bacteria > Pseudomonadota > Alphaproteobacteria > Rhizobiales > Xanthobacteraceae > Pseudorhodoplanes. Next base: position 16,066 of record JAFAFP010000009.1, read on the forward strand.
TATTTTGTCGACACCGGCGCGGCCGTCTCGGCAATGCCGGACTTATGACGCGCCACTGCTGCCACTGGCGTAATGCCGAAAATTCACTATGTTCCGGCCATCATGAGCAAAGCAGTACCCGGAGCACGCGTCGCCAAATTTGGGATCGGACAGGTGGTGAAGCACCGGATTTTTCCATTCCGCGGCGTCATCTTCGATATCGACCCGGTCTTCGACAACACCGAGGAATGGTGGCAAGCGATCCCGGCCGAAGTCCGCCCCGAGAAGGATCAACCGTTCTATCATCTGTATGCCGAGAACGCGGAGACGGAATACGTCGCCTATGTCTCCGAGCAAAATCTGCTCGCGGATACATCGGCTGAACCGGTTCGGCATCCGCAGGTGGCGCAAGCGTTTGTCAGGGACGACAAAGGTCGTTACCGGGCACGCGATCGCGTCGTCAACTAATCCATTCCCCTTTTGAAATGGACCAAAGAAAAAGGCGCGCTTCGCAGCGCGCCTTTTTGCACATTGGTCCGATGCAGACGCCGTTACTGCGTCTTGTTCGGCTGCTGCTGTTCGAGCTTCTGCCGCGCTTCGAGCGCACGCTTCTGCAATTCGTCCTGCAGCTTCTTGTTCTTCTCTTCCAATTCCTTCGGATCGGTGGGCGGGCCGTCATAGGCCTTGGCGAAATCGCCGAGCGGCAGCGACAGCGTCATGACGTTCTGCGCCATGTTGTAGGCCTGCACGAACAGGTTCTGGCCCTTCTTCAGCTTGCCGATGATGTCGGCATTGGCTTCGAGCTGGGCAATGCAACCGCCGTTGGCGCAGACGAGGAACGAACCGACGATCGCCGACGGCTCATCCTGATCGACCACGACGCGGGTACCGCGCGGCAGCAGCACGCCGGGCGGCAGGGTGACCTGAAGAACCTTCTTGGCCTCGCCTTCCATCTCGATGATGACGGCAGCGACCACCGGCTGCCCCGATTCGAGGCGTCCGTCCTTGCCGGTCTGGCAGACCTGCTTGGCGCCGGCTTCAGGGCCCTTGCCGCAGATCTTGGTCCAGTTCGAATAAATCAGCGGCGGAATCGCCTGATCAGCGCCGGCCTGAGGCGCAGCGGGAGCGGCACCCTTCTGGGCGGGAGCCGATTTCTGGGCCGGAGCCTTCGGCGCAGCCTTGGGCGCGGGCTGCTGCTGTGCGAGTGCAGCAACGGTTCCGGCGGCGGACAGCGCGGCGATCGCGGCAAACGTTGCGAGCGTCCGGGCTACCGGCCGGGCCGGCGCAGACGCGAACCGATAAGTCATGTTCCTACATTTCCTCGTTAGCGCCGCTGGAACGGCGGTGGGCCACTGGCCGCCAAGCCGCTGTCTCAACGCCAAAAAAGGCGACAGCGTGACGCCGGGAAGCGCCTGATACCTTAAATCGCCCGCACAATAAAGCACACCGCGGAACGAGTTGCCCAAAATTGGTGATAAGCGGCATCTAGCCTCATCGCAGCCCGGATTGAGGGCTGCTACCCGCGGGCGGACGCATGTGCGAATCTTTGTAATCTGCGAATCGGACAGCATCCGTGATCGCGTTGAAACGCTTCCGCCACAGCCCTGTTAGCAAACAGCTGCAACGACGGCTGCTTGCGGTTTTCATCGTAGCGGTCGGCCTCGTGGGTGGCGTTAGCGCTGCCCGCGCCCAACCCCAGCACGCCATCGCCATGCACGGCGCACCTGCGATGCCGGAGACGTTCGCAGCGATGCCCTATGTGAACGCCGATGCGCCGAAAGGCGGGCACCTCCTACAAGGCGTGCTCGGGACGTTCGACAGCCTGAACCCGATGATCGTGAAGGGCCTCGCCCTCCCGCAGATTCGCGGCTACGTGATCGAAGGTTTGATGGCGCGCGGCTATGACGAGCCGTTCACGCTCTACGGCCTGCTCGCCGAAACGATCGAAACCGACGACCAGCGCAGCTTCGTCACCTTCAATCTGAATCCGAAAGCCCGTTTCTCCGACGGCAAATCCGTGACGCCCGACGATGTGGTGTTTTCCTGGGAGCTGTTGCGCGACAAGGGGCGTCCCAATCATCGCACCTACTATTCGAAGGTCACGCGCGTTGACATCACTGGTCCGCGTTCGGTGCGCTTCGATCTCTCCGGCAGCGACGACCGCGAACTGCCGCTCATTCTCGGCTTGATGCCGGTTCTGCCGAAGCACGCGATCGATGTCGATCGCTTTGAGGAAACCACCTTCGCGCCGCCGATCGGCAGCGGCCCCTACGTGGTCAAGCATGTCGATCCAGGCCGCAGCGTCACGCTGGCGCGAAACCCCGACTACTGGGGCGCGGCGCTGCCGATCAATCGCGGTCTGTGGAATTTCGACGAAGTGAGATTCGACTTCTACCGCGACGACAATTCGTATTTCGAGGCCTTCAAGAAAGGGCTCTACGACGTGCGCGCGGAAAACGATCCGACCCGCTGGCAGACCGGCTACGACACGCCTGCCTTCCGCGCCGGCCGTTTCGTCAAGGACGTGTTTGAGAATGGACAGCCCAAGGGCATGAACGCGCTCGTCTTCAACACGCGCCGCCCGGTCTTCTCCGACATCCGGGTGCGCGAGGCGATCGCGCTCTTGTTCGACTTCGAGTGGATCAACAAGAACTTCTTCTTCAACTTGCAGAAACGCACCGCAAGCTACTTTGAGGGCTCGGAATTATCTGCGATCGGACGTCCCGCAGACGAGCGGGAACGGGAATGGCTGAAACACTATCCCGGTGCAGTACGCGCGGACGTTTTCGAAGGCCGGTACACTCCGTCGCGCTCTGACGGTTCGGGCCGCGACCGCGAGGCGCTCAAGCGTGCGCTGACGCTGTTTGAGCAGGCGGGCTACGAACTCGATGGCACGGTACTGCGCAAGCACGACACCGGCGAGGCGCTGACCTTCGAAATTCTTGTCACCAGCCGCGACCATGAACGGCTGGCGATCGCCTTCGCCCGCGACCTCAAGCGGGCTGGCATTGCGGTGAAGATCCGCACGGTCGATGCCGTGCAGTTTGACCGGCGCCGCCTCACCTACGATTTCGACATGATCCCCTATCGCTGGGATCAGTCGCTCTCGCCCGGCAACGAGCAAAGCTTCTACTGGGGCTCGGCCGCCGCCGATGTCGACGGCACCCGCAACTACATGGGCGTCAGGAGTCCCGCCATTGACGCGATGATTGCGCAGCTTCTTGCTGCGCGTGAGCGCGATGAATTCGTTTCCGCGGTGCGCGCTCTCGACCGAATCCTGATTTCGGGTTTCTATGTGGTCCCTCTGTTCCATCTGCCAGCCCAATGGGTGGCCCGCTGGACCAGGATCGAACACCCGAAGGCGACACCGCTGTCCGGCTATCTGCCGGAAGCGTGGTGGGAGAAGCCGGGAGCACGGTGACCGGATGAACGCTCCGATGAACATGAGCCTCGTCGCGCGAACGGCTGAAACGACCATCGATTCCATCTTCCGCATCAATGCGGCGCGTACGCCGGATACGATTGCGCTCGTCGATCCGCCGAACCGCGACAGCATCACCGGCCAGGCGCCCCGACACCTCACCTATGCGCAGGCAGATCGCGCCATCGATGCCATGGCAGCCCGCTTGCGCCAGATCGGCCTGCCGACCGGCACCGTCGTCGGCATCCAGATGCCGAATATCGTCGAAAGCATTCTCACGCTGCTCGCGGTGACGCGCGCCGGCATGGTGCCGGCCCTCCTGCCGCTGCTGTGGCGGCGCGCCGATTGTGTCGCCGCACTGTCGCGGGCGGGCGCAAGGGCCATCGTCACCTGCGGACGCGTGGGCGATATGGATCACGCCCGGCTCGCACTGGAGATCGCGGCCGAGCTATTCCCGATCCGGGTGGTTTGCGGCTTCGGCTGCGGTCGCGCCGATGGCATCGTACCGTTCGACGACTGCCTGCGGACCGACATCGATGGCGATGCCATCCCAGCGATCCCGTCCGGCGATACGTCGTCGGCCGCCGTCATCACCTTCGACATGCACGCCGACGGCCCTGCCCCGGTGTTGCGCGACCATGGGCAATTGCTGGCGGCCGGCATGCTGGTTCAGCACCGCAGCGCGATCGAGACCGGCGCTGCCGTGTTATCGACGATCCCGCCAACGTCATTCGCTGGACTGACAGCCAGCGTGCTGCCCTGGCTCCTCAGCAGCGGAACGCTGGCGCTGCATCACCCGTTCGAGCCGGAGATTCTGTTCAGCCAGATCGCAGACCTTCGCTGCACCGTGGCGGTCATCCCGGAAGCACTGCTTTCGCCGCTCTCAGAAGCTGATGAATTCAAGGCGGCGAATACGCTCCGCACCATCATCGCGCTGTGGCGTTCGCCAGAGCGCTTCGCCGCGGCGACGAAGTGGTCCTCGGATCGTCCGGCGCTGATCGATGTCGTGGCATTCGGCGAAACCGGCATGCTGGCGGCGATGCGCCCGGCCAATGGACTGACCGCGGCCTGGCCGGTCGGCAAGGTCGATATCACGATGAACGGACGCGACGTCACGCTGGCGCGCGTCGCACAGACTTCGTCCGGAACATTTGGCCTTGGCGGCGTTCTCGCCGCATCGCATCTTCGCAACAACGACCTTGCGCCGTCCACGGCGCAAGAGCCTGGCCCGGACATCGTGGACACCGGATATCCTTGCCGCTTCACACTGGACCAACGTGCGCTTGTCGTCACCACCTCGCCCGCAGGTCTGGTTAATGTCGGTGGTTACCGTTTTTCAATCAACGATCTGCAGGCGCAGGTGCGCATGATCGAAAACAACGGTGTTTTGGCTGCATTTCCGCACGCTTTGTCCGGTTATCGGCTCGCCGGACATGCCGCAAATTTTGCGGCTATGCGCAAGACGCTTGAAGAAGCGGGCTCAAACCCGCTGATCTGCAGCGCGTTTCACGATCGTTTACCGTCCTGACGTTAAGGGAGTTTCTGAAGTCACGTTGACGGGCTGTTAAAACGCACGGCGCTATCCCTTTCGAATATTCGAAGACGGGAATAGCGTTGATGTCATTGCAGGGACCGATCGTTGTCGTTGCCGAAAAAAGGTCCGCGAAACTGCTGGAAGCGATCTCGACAGCAGGCGCCTTTCCCGTGATCGAAGCCTCCTGCGTTGACGCGGCCGCAGCCATCGCCGCAGCCGATCCGACCGCCATCATTCTCGCCGACCGCCACGCGGCGACCGACGCCGCGCTTGCCGAAGTGCTGGTGCGCAGTGTCACGCATAAAGCACCGATCGTTCCCGTTGTGGCCTGTGCCGGTCCTCAAGACAAACTGCCGTACCGCGACGCGCTGACGATCGGCCGCGAAGCAACGCCGGCCGCTGTGACCGCGCGCGTCGCATCGGTTCTGCGGGTCCGTACCCTGCATGCGAGCGCATTGCGCCGCGCCGAAGCCGCCAAGGCCGCCGGCCACAATGTCCCGCAACTGGCCGCCACCGATCCGCTCCGCAATGCGACTGTCATTCTCGCCGGACGGGGCCGCTCCTATCCGTCCCTCTCGATGAGCCTTGGGCAGCAAACTGGCGTGCTCGGCGCGCTCACCATCGAAGCCGCCGCGCGCTATCTGAAGACCCGCGACATCGATGGTCTGGTCATTGGTGACGGCTTCAATCCGCAAAGCGTCGAGGCAATCCTGACGGTCGTTGCCGAAGATTCGCGTTATCGCGATCTGCCGATCGGCGTCATCGGCAATCAGCTTTCAATCGACGAACGTGAATTGCCGCATCTCGTTTTCGCCGACGATTCCGACAGCCTTGTCGCCAAAATCCTGCCGCTGGTTCGTCTGCATGCCTTCGAAGTGCGGTTGCGGCGCATGCTCGAAAACATCGACCAGGATGGAACGATCGATCCGGCAACCGGGCTGTTCCACCACGAGGCCTTCGTCGCAGAGCTCGGCCGCGTGCTGCGCGAAGCCGGAGAGCGATCGTCCGGTCTATCGCTTGCACGCTTCACGTTCGACGGGAGCTTTGATAATCGCGCGCTGAACGATGCGGCACGCATCATCAGCAAACTCGTGCGCGGGGGAGATTTCGGCTGCCGGGACGATGACGGCACCATTCTCGTCGCCTTCGCCGAAACCGACCTGCGCCGTGCGCAGGCGGTGACGCGACGGCTGTCGAACGTGCTCAAACACACCATGCTGCTGCCCGGCAAACCCAATGGCTATGCAACGCCGCGCGTCATCCTCACCCGCCGCAAGCCGGCCGATACCGTGGCGAGCCTCTTGTCCCGGGTGACGATCCCTGCGGTTGCGGCGGAATAGCTACCATCCTACATCTGGCGGACGTCCACCCGGGAGCACCGCCATGGCCAGCGAACAAGACAAAGTCCGTATCGATGTTGTCTCGGACGTCGTTTGTCCGTGGTGCTTCATCGGCAAGCGCCGGCTGGAAAAAGCCATCGCACTCAATCCCGGCATTCCGGTTGAGGTGCATTACCATCCGTTTTTCCTGAACGAGTGGATTCCGGCGGAAGGCATTTCCCGCGAGCAATATCTGACCACCAAGTTCGGATCGCCCGAGCGCTACAAGGAGATCGCCCAGCGTGTGTCGGCTGCAGCAGCCGAAGACGACCTTGTCTATGCCATCGACAAGGTGAGCCGGCAGCCCAACACGACCGATAGCCATCGCCTGATCTATTGGGCATCGCTGGAGGGCAAGGAAGCGGAGATGAAGCAGCGGCTGATGGAGCTTTATTTCTCCGAAGGCGCCGACCTCTCTGACAAGGGGGTACTGGTGAAAGCCGTAGCCGATGTCGGGCTCGATGGCGATGCGGTGGCAAAGAAGCTCGACACTGAGGAAGATCTGGATGTCGTCTCGCAGCGGGTCGAAGCGGCGAAGTCCGCCGGCATCCAGGGCGTGCCGTTCTTCATCATCGACAATGCGTACGCATTGTCGGGCGCACAGGCGCCGGAGCAGCTTGCAGCGGTGATCCAGCGTGCCGCGAATGAAAAAGGTCAGAAGACGGCGGGGTGATTTTTATCCGCTGTCATCAATAGTCTTCGCGTCATGGCCGGGCTTGACCCGGCCATCCATCTTTTTCGAGACATGATGGATCACCGGGTCTCGCCGTACGCAGCCAAGTTTACGCTGGCCGCGTAAACTTGGCTGGCGACGCGGTGGACCGGTGATGACGACGCCTAAGCCGCCTTCTTGGTCTCTGCGATCTTCACCAGATTGCGCAGGATCTTGGTTGTGCCGAGCAAGCGCTGCACTGGCTTTGGCCAATCATCCAGGAACACGACCTTCATATCTGGCCGCACCTTGGCGATCGGCGCCTGGCTCGAGATGTAACGCATCAGGCCTTCCGGATTGGCGAAACTGTTGTCGCGGAATTGCAGCACCGCGCCCTTCTGACCAGTGTCGATGCGTTCGACATTGGCGCGCTTCGAAAGCATCTTGATGACGACGATCTGCATGAGATGCTTGACCTCGTCCGGCAGCGGGCCGAAGCGGTCGACCATTTCCGCCGCGAAGGACTCGATCTCCTGCTCGTTCTCCACCGTCGCGATCCGGCGATAGAGACCGAGCCGCACCGACAGGTCGGCGACATAATCTTCCGGGATGAGCACCGGCGTGCCAACGGTGATCTGCGGCGACCACTGATCGGCGACCGGCTCGGTGATGCCGGCCTTCAGACTCGTAACAGCCTCTTCCAGCATCTGCTGATACAACTCGAAGCCGACTTCCTTGATGTGACCGGACTGCTCCTCGCCAAGCAGGTTTCCGGCGCCGCGAATGTCGAGGTCGTGCGACGCAAGCTGGAAGCCTGCACCCAGCGTATCAAGCGATTGCAGCACCTTGAGCCGCCGTTCCGCCTGCGCGGTGATGCGCTTTTCCGTCGGCAGCGTGAACAACGCATAGGCGCGAATCTTCGAGCGCCCGACCCGGCCGCGCAATTGATACATCTGCGCAAGGCCGAAACGATCCGCGCGATGAACGATCAGCGTATTGGCGGTCGGGATATCGAGACCGGATTCCACGATGGTGGTCGAGATCAGCACGTCGAATTTGCCGTCATAGAACGCCGACATGATGTCTTCGAGCATGGTCGGCGGCATCTGGCCGTGCGCGACCGCAACCTTCACCTCCGGCACGGTCTTGTCGAAGAACTCCTTCGCGCCGGCGAGATCCTCGATGCGCGGGCAGACATAGAACGACTGACCGCCACGATAGCGTTCGCGCAGGATCGCTTCGCGCACCACGATCGGATCGAACGGCGAGACGAAGGTGCGCACCGCAAGACGATCGACCGGCGGCGATGCAATCAGCGAAAGATCGCGCACGCCCGTCAAAGCAAGCTGCAAGGTGCGCGGGATCGGCGTTGCCGTCAGTGTCAGCATGTGCACTTCGGCGCGCAGCGTCTTCAGCTTCTCCTTGTGCGCCACACCGAAATGCTGCTCCTCGTCGACGATGACCAGCGCAAGGTCCTTGAACTTCACGTTCTTGCCGAGCAGCGCATGCGTGCCGACAACGATGTCGAGCGTGCCGTCGGCGAGTGCCTTGCGCGTCTGCGTCAAGTCCGCGGCACTCACCAGGCGCGAAGCCTGACCGATCTTGAGCGGGAAGCTGCGGAAACGCTCGGTGAAGGTCTTGAAATGCTGGCGCGCAAGCAGCGTCGTCGGCACCACGACGGCGACCTGCTTGCCGGCCATCGCCGCAACGAAAGCGGCGCGCAACGCGACCTCGGTCTTGCCGAAACCGACGTCGCCACAGACCAGCCGGTCCATCGGCCGTCCCGAAGCGAGATCGTCGAGCGCGGCATCGATCGCGTTCTGCTGGTCTTCCGTTTCTTCATACGGAAAGCCGGCACAGAACTCTTCATAGGCGCCTTCAGGCACGGTGATCTTTTCCGCCTCGCGCAACTGGCGTTCAGCCGCGATCTTCATCAGTTCATGCGCGATCTCACGGATGCGGTTCTTCATCCGCGCCTTGCGCGTCTGCCAGGCCGTGCCGCCCAGCCGGTCGAGATCGACTTCGAGGTCTTCGGACCCGTAACGCGACAAGAGGTCGATATTTTCGACCGGCAGATACAGCTTGTCGCCGCCGGCGTAATGCAGTTCGAGGCAATCATGCGGCGCGCCGGCCGCCTCGATTGTCTGCAGGCCGATGAAGCGGCCAATGCCGTGATCGACGTGCACGACGAGATCGTTGGCCGACAGGCTTGTTGCCTCGGCGATGAAATTTTCCGCGCGTTTCGACACGCGGCGAGGACGCACAAGGCGATCGCCGAGGATGTCCTGTTCGCCGATGATCGCGACGCGATCGGTCTCAAACCCGGTCTCGAGACCGAACACGGCCAGCGACACATCGGTCCTTGGACGCGCCAGCGCCTCCTGCCACGAGGCCACGTTGGTCAGATTGGCGATACCGTGGTCGCGCAGCACATGGCTCATACGATCGCGCGCGCCCTCGCTCCACAGCGCGATAACGACATTCTTGTTGTCGCGTTGAAGGCCCGCGACATGGCGCGTCACAGCATCGAACACATTGGCGTTCTGCTCGGCGCGTTCAGCGGCGAAGTTGTGTCCCTGCCGTGTACCGATGTCGACGACCGAACCATCCTGCGATGGCACCGTGAATGGTGTCATTCGCGCGACCTTGGATCGGTCGAGGCGGTCGCGCCATTCTTCTTCCGTGAGATAGAGCCGCTGCGGCGGCAGCGGCTTGTACGGCACGCCGCCCGTATCCGGCGGCACATTGTGGCGCGCATCGTAATAATCGACGATCTGGTTGATCCGCTCATGCACGGCATCGTCGGCAAGCGGCTCGATCGTGATCGGCGTGCCGTCGAGATAGTCGAGCAAGGTGTCGAGCTTGTCGTGAAACAGCGGCAGCCAATGCTCCATGCCCGGATAGCGACGGCCTTCGCTCACCGCTTCGTAAAGCTGATCGTCGCGCGTTGCCGCGCCGAAGGCTTCGACATAGCCAAGACGGAAGCGGCGGATGGTTTCGGTCGTGAGCTGGAATTCCGATACCGGCACGAGATCGAGCGTGCGAATGTCGTATTGCGTGCGCTGTGTCTCCGGATCGAAGGCGCGGATGGTTTCGATCTGATCGCCGAAGAAATCGAGCCGCACCGGCTCGCCCATGCCCGGCGCATAGAGATCGAGAATGCCGCCGCGCAGCGCATAGTCCCCCGGCTCACGCACGGTGGAGGCGCGGGTATAGCCGTTCAGTTCGAGCCAGCTCGCGACCCGCTCCATCGGCAGCACGTTGCCCGGCGCGACCGACAGCGATTGCCCGGCGACGAAGTCGCGCGCCGGCACGCGCTGCAGGATCGCATTCACCGTCGTCAGCACCACCGACGGCTTGTCGCGCGCTTCGACATGCGCAAGCCGCGACAGCGTCGTCATGCGCTGCGCCAGCACACCGGCATGCGGCGAGACGCGATCGTAAGGCAGACAGTCCCAGGCCGGGAATTCAAGACGTTCGATGTCAGGCGCAAAGAACGACAGGCCGCGCGCCAGGGCCGCCATGCGCGGCCCGTCGCGGCACACCACCAGCAGGCTGACGGCCGGCGCATGCGGCCGCGCGGCAATCGCGCGCGCCAGATCGGCAACGACCAGCCCTTCAGCGCCGTCGGCAACATTCGACAGCGTGAGTGGCTTGCGTGGCCGCAGCAGTTCGGCGGGACCTTTGATCATCGCGGCCTGCGTCATCAGCGAATTTCTCCGCTGGCGTCATGGAAGGCGCGGATGCGGTCCAGAAGTCCGGACTGATGTGAATCGGGAACGGAAAGTTCGCCGGTCACCCAGCCATAGATGTCTTGATCCTGCACCTCGAGCAGCCTCTCGTATTCGTCCAGATCGCCGTCCGTCATGTCGGCGATGTGCGCATCGGCAAAACGGCCGAGTAAGAGATCGGTTTCTCTGATTCCCCGATGCCAGGACCGGAACAGCAGCCGCCGCTTGCGTTCACTCAAATCCGCGCTCGATCGTGTGGTCCCGGTCATGTTCGCTCCGCAACGCCAAAAGCCCGGACGGGCCGGGCGCGGGTGATATAGGCTCCCAAACCCCATCTGTCAGCCCGTTCGTTTCCGCGTTATGCGTATAAGCATGAGGCCGAACCTGCTCGACCCGTTCTTTGCATCGATCATGTCTCTGCCCGGCATCGGGCCGAAGGTGGAGAAGCTGTATCGCCGGCTGCTCGGCCGCGATGATGTGCCGCGCCTGGTCGATCTGTTGTTCCATATGCCAACCAGCGCCATCGACCGCCGGGCGCGGCCGAAGCTGCGCGACGTCCAGCCCGGCAGCGTGGTCACGGTCAAGGTGACGGTGGATCGCCATCGCCCGGCGCCGCCCGGGCGCGATCGGGTACCGTACCTCGTCTATGCCAGCGACGAGACCGGCGACATCGTCCTCACCTACTTCCGGGCCCGCAAGGACTACCTCGAAAAGCTCTTTCCGGTCGGCGAGACGCGCTACGTCTCCGGCACCACGGCCTTCTACGACGGGATGCTGCAGATGGTGCACCCCGACCGCGTGGTCGACGAGAAGGGGCTCGCCGCCCTGCCCGCGATCGAGCCGGTCTATCCGCTGACTGAAGGCCTGTCCGAAAACATGATCACCAAGGCGATGGATGCCGCCTTGGCGAAAGTGCCTAACCTTCCCGAATGGCAGGACGAGGCCTGGCTCAAACGCAACAATTTCCCTGCCTTCAGCGATGCGTTGAAAGCGGTGCATCGCCCGTCCGACATCACCGGGATCGAGCCCGATAGTGCCGCGCGCTCGCGGCTTGCCTATGACGAACTGCTGGCGAGCCAGCTCGCGCTTGCGTTGGTCCGCGCCAGCAACAAGCGCGCCAAGGGACGCGTGCATGCCGGCGACGGGCATCTGCGCAAAGCGATCATCGCGGCATTACCCTACGCACTCACCCTGTCGCAGCACCGTGCGCTCGATGCCATCGTCGCCGACCTCTCCAAGCCCGAACGCATGGTGCGGCTGCTGCAGGGCGACGTCGGCTCGGGCAAGACCGTCGTGGCGCTGCTCGCCTCCGCCGCGGTGATCGAAACCAAACGTCAGGCGGCCTTGATGGCGCCGACGGAGATTCTGGCGCGGCAGCATTTCAAGACCATCGCCCCGCTGGCGGAAGCCGCCGGCATCCGCGCCGAGATCCTGACCGGCCGCGAGCGCGGCAAGGAACGCGACGAGCGGCTGGCCCGCCTCGCCGCCGGCGAGATCGACCTCCTGGTCGGCACCCATGCGCTGTTCCAGGACGAGGTCGTGTTCCGCGATCTCGCCCTTGCCGTCATCGACGAGCAGCATCGGTTCGGCGTGCATCAGCGGCTCGCGCTGGTGAACAAGGGCGAGGCCGTCGACATGCTGGTGACCACGGCGACGCCGATCCCGCGCACGCTGGTGCTGACCTATTTCGGCGACATGGACATCTCCGAATTGCGGGAAAAGCCGGCCGGCCGTCAGCCGATCGATACCCGCACCATTCCGCTCGAGCGCATCAACGACGTGGTCGAAGCCGTCGGCCGCGCGCTCGATAGCTGGCAGCGCGTCTACTGGGTCTGCCCGCTGGTGGAGGAATCCGAGAATGTCGATCTCGCCGCTGCCGAGGACCGCTTCGAGGCACTGCGCAAGCGCTTCGGCGACATCACCGATCTCGTGCATGGCAAGATGCGCGGCGCCGACAAGGATGAAGCGATGCGCCGTTTCGCGGCCGGCGAAACACGGCTGCTTGTCTCCACCACGGTGATCGAAGTCGGCGTCGATGTGCCGGAAGCGACCGTCATGGTGATCGAGCATGCCGAACGCTTCGGTCTTGCCCAGTTACACCAATTGCGCGGACGCATCGGCCGCGGCAGCGGCAAAAGCACCTGCCTCCTGCTCTACCGTTCACCGCTCGGCGAGATCGCCAAGGCGCGGCTCACCGTCATGCGTGAGACTGAGGACGGTTTCCGCATTGCCGAGGAAGACCTGAAGCTGCGTGGCGAAGGCGACGTGCTCGGCACGCGTCAAAGCGGCATGCCGTCCTTCCGCATCGCCTCTGCGGAAGCACACGGTCATCTGCTTGCAGCCGCCCGCGACGATGCGCAGCTTATCCTTGCGCGCGATCCCGTGCTCGCAAGCGAGCGCGGGAAAGCGCTTCTGTGTCTGCTCTATCTGTTCGAGCGTGACGACGCGATCCGGCTGATCAAGGCCGGATAGGCTGCAGCTCGCCGCCAAGCGGGTTGGGACCATATTGATTGGTGCCGGGCTCACCGGGCTGGCAGTACCAGATGATCAGGATGATCCAGCCAACGATCGGGATCAGCCACAGCAAAATCCACCAGCCGGTTCTGCCGATGTCATGTAACCGCCGTACCGCGACCGCAAGGCCCGGCAGAAACACCGCGAGACCAAACAGCGTCGACAGTGGCGTGTAGGAATCCGCGCCGAAAATCGCCATGTCCAGGATGCCGGCAACGATGCTGGCAATAAACACGAACAGCACCCAGAACCAAAATGCCGAGCGCTGCGCCCGGCCATTGAAGTTCACGTAGTTATTGAACCCCGACTGAATCGCCTCGGAAAAGTTCATCGCCCCATATCTCCAATAGAAAATTGATCACGATACAAAGACGCTACATTACAAAACACATACTCAAAGAAACGCTTACACCGAGAAACGCTACTTCACCGGCTCCTTGGTGTCGTCGCGCACTGTCTGCGCTGCGCGCGCGGCGGCGGCGATCGCGGCAAACCCGCCCTGCCCGTTCGTCGGCGCTGCGCCCGGCTGGATCATCCCCGCCGACATGATCAATGTCGCTGCGGCTTCGACAGGAATGTCGAGCTCGATGATATCCTTGCGCGGCAAATAGAAAAAGAATCCGGTGGTCGGGTTGGGTGTGCACGGCAGGAAGACGGAAATATACTCGTCCTTGTTCGGCAATCGGTTCGCGACATCCGCGCTCGGCGGTTGCGACAGAAATACCAGCGACCACATCCCCGGCGCAGGAAATTCCACCAGTCCCACTTTGCGGAAGCTTGTTCCCGATTTCGAGAACAGCATCTGGAACACTTGCTTCACCGTCTTGTAGATCGGACGCACGATCGGCATCCGGTCGATCAGGTGATCGCCCAGTTGAATGAGCGTCCTGCCAACAAGATTGGCGGTGAGAAAGCCGAGCAGCGTCAGCGCAAACAATGCGATGATCAGACCGGAACCGGGGATTTTCCACGGCAGATAGGTTTCCGGACGGTACATCTCCGGAATGAGCGGACGCACAAGATCGTCCACCCAGGTTACGAACGCCGTGATCAGCCACGCGGTAATGGCCAGGGGGCCCGCCACGACGAGACCGGTCAGAAAATAATTGCGGAGCCTCGCTCCGAATCCTGACGGCGGCAGGTCGTGTTCGATCAGATCAGGCGGTGGCGGAGACTTTTCGGTCATGCACGATTAGGGCCAGTTCCAGACCACCCGGTTATAGCAAAGTTCGCCAGCTCGGGTGGTGAGCAAAGTGTCCCGGTGCTTACTCCACTGTGACCGATTTGGCGAGGTTCCGCGGCTGGTCGATGTCGGTTCCCAGCGCCACCGCCGTGTAATAGGCCAATAACTGCACGGGCAGCGCGTAGACCAGCGGCGTCACCGACGACGGCATATCCGGTAAGGTGATGATGGTCACCCCAGGCATTGTCGCCTCCGCCGCCCCCTTCGAGTCGGTCAGGAGAATGATACGGCCGCCACGGGCTGCGACTTCCTGCATGTTCGAGACGGTTTTCTCGAACACGGAATCATAGGGCGCGGTGACGATCACCGGCATGGTTTCGTCGATCAGCGCGATCGGCCCGTGCTTGAGTTCCCCGGCCGCATAGCCTTCGGCGTGAATGTAGGAGATTTCCTTCAGCTTCAGCGCACCTTCCAGCGCCAGCGGGTAACTGGTGCCGCGGCCGAGATAGAGCACGTCGCTGCTCTTGCCGAGATCACGGGCCAGAGCTTCGATTTTACCTTCGAGCTTCAGCGTCGCATTCATGTGACGCGGCACTTCAATCAGCGCGCGGACAAGTTTGCGCTCATCATCCTCGCTGAGAACGCCGCGCGCACGTCCTGCGGCGATGGCAAGACACGCAAGAACCGAGAGCTGACAAGTAAAAGCCTTTGTCGATGCCACGCCGATCTCGGGGCCTGCGAGCGTCGGCATGATGACATCGCTCTCGCGCGCGATGGTCGATGTCTGCACGTTCACGACCGACAAAACATGCTGAGCTTGCTGCTTGGCATAGCGCAACGAGGCGAGCGTGTCGGCAGTTTCTCCCGATTGCGAAACGAACACCGCAAGATCGCCCTTGCGCATCGGCGCTTCGCGATAACGGAATTCGGACGCGACATCGATTTCGACCGGCAGCCGCGCGTAGCGTTCAAACCAGTATTTGGCGACCAGCCCTGCGTAATAGGCCGTGCCGCAAGCCGAGATCGAAACGCGCTCAATGGTGTTGAAATCGAATGGCAGCTTGCCCGGCAGGGCGACGCTTTCCCTGGCCATGTCGATATAGTGCGACAGCGTATGCGCCACGACTTCCGGCTGCTCGTGGATTTCCTTCGCCATGAAATGACGATGGTTGCCCTTGTCGAGCAGGAAAGCGGAGCTGCTGGTCTTGATGACCGGGCGCTTCACGACATTGCCGGCGACGTCGAAGATCTGAACGCCGTCACGAGACATGACGGCCCAGTCGCCTTCTTCAAGATACGAGATCGACTCGGTGAACGGCGCCAGCGCAATCGCATCGGAGCCGAGATACATTTCACCGCTGCCATGACCGATCGCGAGCGGCGAACCTTTGCGTGCGCCGATCATCAGATCGTCTTCGCCTGCGAAGATGAAAGCCAGTGCGAAGGCGCCCCGCAGCCGCGGCAACGCCGCGCGCACGGCGTCGATCGGCGATCGGCCCTTGTTCATCTCGTCGGTCACGAGATGCGCAACAACTTCGGTATCGGTTTCGCTGTTGAAGGTTGCGCCTTCTTTTTCGAGCTCCTCGCGCAACTCGCGGAAATTCTCGATAATACCGT
Source organism: Pseudomonadota bacterium (assembly GCA_023423415.1). GTDB lineage: Bacteria > Pseudomonadota > Alphaproteobacteria > Rhizobiales > Xanthobacteraceae > Pseudorhodoplanes. The sequence goes on from JAFAFP010000009.1 coordinate 32,076, forward strand.
TGTGAACGACGGCCAGACGTTCGGTCGCATGCGGATGCGCATTGTTCTCGGTCGGCTTACCGTGCGTTGCCCAGCGCGTATGTCCGATACCTGCGAGGCCAGAGAGCGGCTCGCGCACCAGACGGTCCTGCAAATTCTTCAGCTTGCCTTCCGCCCGGCGGCGCTCGAGATGACCGTTTTCGACAGTTGCAACGCCTGCTGAATCATAGCCGCGGTATTCGAGGCGCTTGAGCGCATCGACCAGTTGGCCTGCCACAGGCTCGCGCCCGAGAATTCCGACAATACCGCACATCCGTGCACATCCCCCGTCCAAACGACTTAGCTTGCCGTTAGACCGACATCTCAAAGTTAGCGGAAGTCAAAAAGCATTTCCGCATGTGACAATCAGCTCATCGGCCAATTACTCGGCCAAGCGCTCGGCCAAGCGCTCAGCCGGGCTCTTTCTTGCTTACCGTCTTCAGACTGCGCAGCCGTGATACCCAGCCTTCCTTAATGACCTGCCGGACCCGCCCGAGCGCGAGCGAATCGGGTGGCACATCCTCGGTAATCACCGAGCCGGATCCGACATAGGCGCCGTCTCCGATCCTGACCGGCGCCACCAGCGCGGAGTTCGACCCGACAAAGGCCCCCTTGCCGACATCGGTGCGCTGCTTCGACGTGCCGTCATAGTTACAGAAGATCGTACCGGCGCCGATATTGGCGCCCTCGCCAACACGTCCGTCACCGATATAGGCGAGATGATTGGCCTTGGCGCCGTCTTCCATGACGGCTTCCTTGACCTCGACGTAATTACCGACGCGCGCGTTCTTGCCGATCTTCGCGCCCGGCCGCAGCCGCGCGTAGGGTCCAATCGACGCACCCTCGCCGACATGCGCACCGGTGAGATGCGAGAAGGCGTGGATGACCGCTTTCGATTCCACCGTCACGCCGGGACCGAAGATGACATACGGCTCGACGGTCACATCGCTTGCGAATTTTGTATCCGCGGACAGAAACACCGTCTCCGGTGCAATCATGGTGACGCCGGCATCGAGCGCCGCCTTGCGCAAGCGCTGCTGCAACACGGCTTCGGTCTCGGCGAGTTGTGCCTTGGTGTTGATGCCGCGCACGTCATCTTCGTCGACCTCGACGGCGACGGCGCGCAATCCGGATTTGCTCGCGAGCGCAACCGCATCCGTCAGGTAGAATTCCTTTTTCGCATTGTTGTCGTCGATACGATCCAGCAGTGCGAGCGCGTGACGGCCGTCGAGCGCCATCAGGCCGCCATTGCACAGACGGATCGCGCGCTCTGATTGACTTGCATCATTCTGTTCGCGAATACCGACAAGCTGACCGTCATTGACGATCAGACGTCCGTAACCGGTCGGATCGGCGGGCGTGAATCCGGCAACGGCGACAGCCGCGCCATCCTTCAACGCGCCCCGCAGCCGTTGCAACGTTTCGGTCCGCACCAATGGCGTGTCGGCGAACACGATCAGCACATCGTCAAAGCCGCGCTCCAATACCGAGCGGGCGGCAAGCACCGCATGCGCGGTGCCAAGCCGCTGCATCTGCCGCGCTGTCTCGACATTGGGGATAACCCGCGTCGCTTCTTTGACGACAGCATCATGATCCGGTCCGACGACCACCGCGCAGGCTTGTGCGCCGGCTTGACCGACCGCGCGCAGGACATGACTTAAAAGCGTTTCGCCGCCGATCGCATGCAGCACCTTCGGCAGCGAGGAGCGCATCCGCGTGCCCTCACCGGCCGCAAGTACAACTGCAAGGCATGTTCGTTCCGCCATTTCGTCTTTCCCGACTTATTTCGTCCCGCGTCTTAGCCGAGCATGGCGACGCGGAAAAGCCGTCAGGCCCGCCGTTGAAAACACCTGTTCAGGAACGGTTCCTGCTACCATCGCCGCATACGATTCGTGGCCACACAATGTCGAAGCAACCCATTAAACGCGCTCTTCCTGTAAATCGCTATCTCAGCGTTAACCTGCACGGGCTGGCGCGCCCTGCAGTATGGGGTTGTGCAACGGCGGTGGCGTTGCTCGTCGTCGCCTTTGCGACACAAACCCCGGCCGGAAGGAACCGGCTCGGCGCAGTCTATAACGCGGTGACAGGCAAGCCGTCCGAGCTGGAGCTTCGGGCGGCGCAGCGCGAACGCGATCTCGAGAGCAAGACGCGTCGTCTTGTCGACAGCATGCGCGGCCTGTCGGAAGACCGCGATCAACTGCTCGCGCGGCTCTCGGTGCTCGAACGCAATTATGAGGACGTGACCGGCTCGATCGGCCGATTGGCCAATGCGGCCACGCCGTCCGCCGAGCAACTGTTCCCGCTTGCCGCTTCGACCGAACTTGCGCCGGTCGTCGCACCACCGCAGCCGATTGCGCCGGTCGCCACCCTCCCGGCGACGACGGTGGAACGCGATCCGGCGGTCGTGTCACAGACCGGTGCCGTGGAAACAACGTCGGCCCGGACCGATTTCGGCGTCGACCTCGGCGGCGGTCCCTCGCTCGCGGCCTTGCGCGCCACCTGGAATCAGGTCCGCCGCAACCACCCGGCCTTGCTCGAGGGCCTGCGGCCGGTGATCGCGGTTCGCGACGGCAAGGGCGGTCAGGTCGACCTTCGCCTGGTCGCAGGTCCTATCCCCAATGCCGCGGCGGCGGCCAAGCTCTGCGCCGCGCTCTCTGCCGGAGGATTGCCGTGCCAACCGGCGATGTTCGACGGACAACGGCTCGCTCTGCGCTGAGCAATTGTATGTCTTCGAGCATGACCCGCGACCTGTCGCCCCAACGATTGCCGGCGCAGCGCGGGCGCGCCATATTCGCCCGATGACCTCGCGAAAACTCTTCCGTCCGACCGCTCAGCAGACCAACTGGTTGATCGCGCTCGGGTTTTTGTCGTTCGGATACGCTCTATACCTGCGTTACATGGCGATCGAGCTGACCAGCGTCGGCCTCGCCTGCCAGGCCGGAGCGCAGACATGGCTGTGCGCGACCCGGTCCTTCGTCACCGCGCTCTTCAACCATTCGGTATTCGGCTGGGTCGCCCTCGCCGCTGCTCTGCTCAATCTGATCCGGCCCTCGCTCCTGCTATTCGGCATCGCGCTGGCCGCCGGCGCCTTCGGCGTCGTTCTCTACAATGCCGGGCTCGCCGGTCTCGCCCTCGCCTTGCTGATCATCAGCTTTGCGCGGCCGGCGCCTTCCGACGCAGAAGAAGACTGAGCGCGAGCAACGCGAGCAGCGCGCAGAACCAGAGCGACTGCCAATTGGCGAAGCTTTCATTGAAGGCAATGTAAACGGCGGACAATACCAGCACCGCTCCTGCAATCCGTTCCGCCAAACCTGTTGCGCTCCACCGGCAGAATAATGCCAGCACCGCGACCGGCACGATCGCTGCCGTGAGCGGCGCATAGGTGAAGTCGCGATAGCGCGGATCGAAGACAAGGCCGAGGGCGACCTGAATCGCCAGCACGGTAATGGCGACGATCAGAAGACCTGTCACGATATCAGGGCCGGATTGTTTCTCATGACCGCGCGAAAGACACTCGGCGAATGACGGCACAACATCCTGCCGCATGATCGTGCTGGCCGCTGCAATCGGGATAAAGGCCCCAAGCGCCACCAGGGCGGCAGAACGGACCCAGGCGCCAAGACCAAGGCTTTCATAGAAGGTCTTTTCGACAGCAAGACCGATCATCGTGCCGCCGGCGAGAGCGATGACAGCGACCGCCAGCCATAAGGCCGGCGAAACGTCTGGCCGTCCGGGACGCCGCGTCCAGGCAGCCGCAGCGAAGATCACGACTGCAAACGCGATCCCGATACCGGCCTGCGATAGCCAATAAGGATGGTTGGAGACGGGTGCGCCCCACTGGAATTTCGGCTCGCGTGTCGCGTCGTCGAACAGGCCCCAATAGCCGCCGACGGTCCCTTCCAGCCGGCGCTTCCACGGCTGGTCGAACGCCTCGATGACGTTGACCCGGTAGCCACGCTGTTTGGCCAGCGCCAGTATCTCCTGAAGGATCAGCGCCTGGTTGACCAGCGACGGCAATGCCCCCTCGCGCATCCGGCCCTGACTCGGCCAGCCCGTCTCACCGATCAGAATATCCTTGTCCGGAAACGCCGCGGCCATTCTTTCGCGGATCGAACCGACATGCGCCGCCGCATCCTTGGCCGGGATCGGATGGTCTTCCCAGTAAGGCAGGATGTGGATGGTGACGAAGTCCACCGCGGCATAGATCTCGCGATGACGCAGCCAGAACTCCCAAACATCGGCGTAGGTCACCGGCATCGAGACCTGCTTTTTCACCTCACGAATGAAGTTTGCGACATCCGCACCCGACAATTCGCCACGCAGAAGCACTTCATTGCCCACCACCACCGACTGGATCACGTCGGGATAGCGCTTGGCCAAGGCCACCACGGTTTCGACCTGCTGACGATTCTTGTCGGGATGGCTGGACAGCCATAGCCCCTGAATGACCTTGAGGCCGACGCGCCTGGCGATCTCCGGCAACTGGTCAAGGCCATGCTCGATCGAATAGGTCCGGATGCAGTCCGTTACCCGCTTCAACCGGATCAGGTCTTCTTCGATCTGCGCGGCCTGGATGAAAGTCCCGTCTCGCAACGGTGATTGCTCACCGCGAAACGGAGCGTACGAAACACATTGCAGCTTCTCGCCGGCGCCGGCTGCGAATGGCATCGGTACGGGTCTGCCCAGCCACCACCACGCGAAGGCAATGAGAGCCGAAACGGCGATCAGGAGCATGACCGGGGTGCCGGCGCGGCTTAACGATTGTTCAGGCATGATTGTCGGACGCTCTAACATGATTTCCGCAATGCCACGAACTACCACTCCGCGACAAATCCACGCCCGCCTGTTCGGCGGTCATTCCTCTTAACCTGCCGGATGTTCTGGACAAATCCCATGAAAGGCGAAAAGCTTGGCAGGTTGGAGCCAGCCGTATTGCCGGCGGATTCCGATGCAAACTGCAGCTCTTCCCCATCAACCGCCGAAAGACTCGGATTGTTTGCCATCATGTCGCTTCGCCTTGCCCAAGCTCTACCCGCTCTTTGCCTTGCCCTATCGTTTGCGGCGAGCCCCGCCTTGGCACAGAACGAGCCGAATCAGCCCGACAAGGCCAAGCAGCAGGCCGAGCAGAAAAAGGAAAGTCAGCGGGTCAACGAACTGGCTGAAGCGTCAAAGCAGATGACCGGTCCCGCCGGTAACCCAGAATGCATCTGGGTCGGCCGGAATATCGTTGGCAGGATCTATGCGAATGACCTTGATACCGCTTTCCGGCACTTCGATCTCTATGATCGATTTGGCTGTCCGGGCGGACATGTTCAGGCAGCATTCCGCTGCGTATTGAAGCAGACACCGGCCGAGCCTCAGAAGCAGGAAAACGTCAACGCGCGCGTTCATTCATGTTGGGTTAATCCAGCGACGCCACCTACTCCCGCTGCTGCCTCGACCGCGCCTGCGACGCCGCCAACAGGAACAACAACGCAGTAACCGCGTTGTTAATTCGCGAAGCGACGTCATCAATTCGCCACGGCTGGATGCAATTGAAAATTAGCCTCTTCAGAGGTAATTGATCGTCGTAGCAGGCGTTGCTCCAGGGGACGGGGCGATGTCCTTCACCTGGCCCCGCTTGGTTTCGCGTTTCATGCGCCTCGTCGCCGTTGTCGTCGCGCTCGTTGCCTGCGTGCATGCAGGTCTGTGGGCACTTTCCGAAAAAAGCATCTCTGCTCCGGATATCGAAGGTCCGGTGGCGAGCATGTCGTATGCGCCGTTCCAGGGCGCGACCCATGCCGACAAGGCGCGCACCAGCATCGCGCAAATCCGATCCGACCTCCGGACGCTGTCGCCGCACGTCCGCGCCGTCCGTACCTACTCGGCAACCGGCGGTGTCGAGCTGGTGCCGCAGGTCGCGGCCGAGTTCGGGCTGAAGGTCACGGCCGGCGCCTGGCTGGACAACGATCCGCAACGCAACGAGCGCGAACTTCGCTCGATCATCGATCTTGCCCGCAAGAACTCGAACATCTCCGGCATCGTGGTCGCCAACGAGTCCGTCTATCGTGGTGAGACGATTTTGTTCGGCGACGACAAGCTGACCAAGGAAGAACTCGACCTGATCGGTTCGGCCCGCAACGCCGAAGAGCAGACCAAGCTCAAGGAGAAGGTCAACGTCGCCCGCCTGATCAAGACGATCCAGCGCGTGAAACGCGAGGTTTCGGTCCCGGTCACTACCGGTGAAATCTGGAGCGTCTGGCGCGACCACCCCGAACTGGTCTCGGCAGTCGACTATATCGCCGTCCACATCCTGCCCTACTGGGAAGGCGTTGCGGACCAGGCTGCTGTCGACGCCGCCATGGGCGGTTACCACCAGCTCCGCCAGATGTATCCCGGCAAGCGTATCGTGATCGCCGAGTTCGGCTGGCCGAGCGCAGGCTATAACTTCAAGCTGGCGAAACCCGGCCTGTTCGAACAGGCGGTCGTGCTGCGCGACTTCATCTCTCGCGCCGAGGCGATGGGCATCGACTACAACATCGTCGAAGCCATCGACCAGCCGTGGAAGATCTTCGAAGGCAGCGTCGGCCCATACTGGGGCATGTTCAACGATGCCCGCGAACAGAAATTCGCCTGGACGGGTCCGGTCACCGATCCCGAACACTGGAAGCTGGCGTTGCTGTCCGTGCTGCTGGGCTTCGTCCTGTGTCTGCCCCTTCTTGGCATGACGGTAACGGTGACGCAGGGCATGGTCCTTGCGACCGCGGCCAATGTCGTGGGTGCCTGGTTCACTGCGGTCTTCGCCTTCTGGAAAGGCCACTACTTCGTGCCTGGCGCAGCCGTGGCGCTCGGCGTCGGTGTCGTGCTGCTGGTGCCGCTGGTGCTGATCGCGCTAGCCCGTATCGAGGAGATCGCCGCTATCGCATTCGGCCGCAAACCAAGCCGCCTGCTGCAGATGGTGTCGCCTTCGATTGCACCGGATGCCGTGGCGTCCGGCTACGCACCGAAGGTGTCGATCCATATCCCGGCTTATAAGGAACAGCCGGAGATGCTGAAGGCCACGCTCGATGCCGTGGCCGGCCTCACCTATCCGAACTTCGAATGTATCGTCATCATCAACAACACGCCGGATCCCGTTTACTGGGAGCCGATCGAGGAGCATTGCCGCACGCTTGGCGATCGCTTCAAATTCCTGCGTGAAGACAAAGTCGAGGGCTTCAAGGCGGGTGCGCTGCGCATCGCGCTGGATCACACTGCACCCGATGCCGAGATCATCGGCATCCTCGACGCCGACTATATCGTCGCGCCGAGCTGGCTGACCGATCTCGTCCCGACCTTTGCCGATCCGAAGGTGGGTCTTGTGCAGGCGCCGCAGGAGCATCGCGACGGCGATCGCAGCGTGATGCATTATGCAATGGCTGGCGAGTATTCCGGCTTTTTCGACATCGGCATGGTCGAGCGCAACGAGAAGAACGCGATCGTCGTGCATGGCACGATGTGCCTGATGCGCCGCGCCGCCCTCGCCGCTGCCGGCAACTGGTCAAGCGACACCATCTGCGAAGACACCGATCTCGTCCTGACCATGATCGAGCTTGGCTGGAAGACACATTACACCAACCGTCGCTACGGCTTCGGTCTGCTGCCCGATACATTCGGCGCCTTCAAGAAGCAGCGTCACCGCTGGGCCTATGGCGGCGTGCAGATCATCAAGAAGCACTGGCGGCGCTTCCTGCCGGGCGTATCGAGCCTGAACCGCGAGCAGAAGCGCGAATTCCTTCTCGGCTGGCTGAACTGGCTTGGCGCTGAGGCGCTCGGCGTGGTGGTGGCGATCTTCAACCTGCTTTGGGTGCCGGTCGTGGCATTCGTCGGCATCGCCATCCCGGATAAGATCCTGACGATCCCGATCCTGGCCGCCTTCGCGGTCTCGCTGGCGCATTTTGCGGTGCTGTATCGCCTGCGCGTCGCGATCCCGAAGAGACAGACCTTCGGCGCGATGTTTGCGGCGATGTCGCTGCAGCTTACCGTGGCGCGGGCCGTGGCCGATGGTCTGGTCAAGGATCACCTGCCCTTCGCCCGCACGGCGAAAGGCAACCGCGCCCGCAAGCCGATGCAGTTCGATGGCTTCTGGGAGTTGATCCTCGGCAGCCTGCTCATCATTGGCGCGATCACGCTGGTCGCAACCAATGACCTGCAGATCACCGAGATTTACATCTTCGCCACCGTGCTGGTGGTGCAGAGCCTGCCGTTCCTTTCCGCCGCGGGTCTCGCCGCGCTGGAAGGCCGCCGGATCAACGACTTCGCCTTCTGGGCGGAGCTGCAGCCGCGCCTCGTTTCGGCCTGGCGTCGTGCTCCGGCTTTGACCGCGGCGCAGGCTCCCGTCCTCGCGAATGCAATCATTGAGGTCCCGGCTGCGACTGCCGGCGAAACCAAACCCGAGACGGTCCAGTAATCCGTCTCACTTCCAGACAAGAAAAAGGACCGCGAGAGCGGTCCTTTTTTATTGCGTTGATGGATCTAACGAACGGGCTTCAGCCCGCCGGCATGGCCGTCTCGACCAGCCTCGCCCAGTACGACGAGCCGATCGGGATGATGTCGTCGTTGAAATCATAGGCCGGGTGATGCAGGCCGGCGCTGTCGCCGTTACCGACGAAGATGAAGGCGCCCGGCCGCGCATTGAGCATGTAGGAGAAATCCTCCGCCCCCATCATCGGCGGCAGATCGTCATTGACCCGCTCCCGGCCCGCGACCTGAGAGGCCACCGAGGTGGCGAATGCAGTCTGGTCCGCATGATTGCGCGTCACCGGATATCCACGGTGATACGTCACCCTTGCCGATGCACCGTGCAGCTTGGCCACTCCATCAACCACCTCGCGTACGCGCTTCTCAAGCAGATCGCGCACTTCGTCGGTCAGGCTGCGGATGGTGCCGGCAAGCTTGGCGGTCTGCGGGATCACGTTGTTGGTCGTGCCCGCCTGAAACACGCAGATCGATACCACGCCCGATTCCAGCGGATCGACGTTGCGGGACACGATCGACTGCAACTGGTTGACCATCTGTGCGCCGACCAGGATCGGATCGATGCCGAGATGCGGCCGCGCAGCATGCGCGCCCTTGCCCTCGATCTCGATCGAAACATAGTCGGCCGCCGCCATTATCGGCCCGACCCGCATTCCAAATTGTCCGACCGGCATTCCCGGGTAATTGTGCATGCCGTACACCTCTTCGATGCCGAAACGCTCCATCATCCCGTCGGCGACCATCTCCTTGCCGCCACCGCCGCCTTCTTCCGCCGGCTGGAAAATGACTACGGCGGTGCCGCCGAAATTGCGGGTCTCGGCCAGATACTTGGCCGCGCCGAGCAGCATCGCCGTGTGGCCGTCGTGGCCACAAGCATGCATCTTGCCCTTGGTCGTGGATTTGTAGGACAGCCCCGTCGCCTCCTCGATCGGCAACGCATCCATGTCGGCGCGCAATCCGACCACCGACGCACGTCCCCCCGACGCCGGCTTGTTGCCCTTGATCACGCCGACCACGCCGGTACGGCCGATCCCCGGCACCACCTCGTCGCAACCGAACGCCTTCAGCTTTTCGGCCACCGAAGCCGCGGTGCGATGAACATCGAACAGCAGTTCGGGGTGGGCATGAAGGTCGCGGCGCCAGGCGGTGATTTCCGGATGAAACTCGGCGATACGATTGACGATGGGCATTCCTCGGCTCCGAAAACGACTTGGGCTGCTTTTAGTCAGTAAATCCCGCAGATGCCGTCTGGGCAACAGCACACGACCCAGACATCCCCGGTGTAGCCGATGCGATCCAAACCCCGTCCTAACGTCCTCCCGATCGGACGGGTTTTTGCTCTTCCTGATTCCGGCGGTGGCTCACCCAATCGCGGTTGGTGTTCGCAGGCGACACCCGGATGGTTCAAAGGTCATCGGCTCAACCGTCGGTACAACAATCTCAAATCGTTACCGGAAATCTATATTAAATAACTGAAAATAAAAGAAAAATAGAGAAGATCAGTCTACCGCGGGTTGCGCATCCGATCGCGGGCCCCCGCTGGCAACACGTTCATTGGAAGGTCTTCCCAACAACCTCACGGTCAAACGACAAACCCTATTGCGGCACAAAAAATTTCTAAGTATGCCAACGGCGTTCGGGCGCGATCCAGCGCGCGAGGAAGATGATCCGGTAGCTCAGTCGGTAGAGCAACTGACTTTGATTGGAGCCATTGGCAGGGAAACCCCCAATGGGATGGCGTCAAATTCGGGGAACCCGTCCGCGTCACGGCGACGGCAATCCCGAGCCAAGCCCCCTCACGGGGGAAGGTGTAGAGACTAGACGGCGCCCGCCTAAAGCCTTCGGGCCATGGTGAAGGGATAGTCCAGACTGCAAACCCAAAGGGGCGGCGAAAGCCGTAGCGGTACGTTAATCAGTAGGTCCTGGGTTCGAATCCCAGCCGGATCACCACTTCTCCATTGAGAATTGCGGGCGCGATAATCACACCCCGACGGGCGGAGCCTGACCGAGCCTTTAACGGCCCGCCCTGTTACTTCAGCCAATACAGGTTCGTGGCCAGATCGAAACTGTCGGTGTTCACCAGCCCGTCCTGCAGATCCTTCTCGGCCTTGGCAATCGCAAAGACGAGAACTGACGCCGCGACGCATCCGTTCTGAACCAAGGCCTGGGACTCACCATCAATCGACCGGGTCTGCACCACCCAGTGCGGTCGCCCGGATGTGTCCGGGCGCTCGAGCTTGTGGATCTCGAACATTACCAGCGGCGCATCGGCCACCTTCGCATCGATCTGCGAGATGGTGACGATGCCTTCGTCCAGACGATCGAGATTGAAATTCGCCTCAAGGCCGAGGGACCTGTAGCGCTTGAGCGCACGCTCGACGCTTTCGAGATCGTTGTCAGTCCACGGCAGGTAGTTGGGCAATCGTGCCTCGCAGGATGCCAATGTTTCAATTCAACGACGAGGCACAGCCCCGTACGCATTCGCGAATTCAGCGACTCGAAAACAATCTTTGCCGAAATTCCGATTCAAACTGAACACTCATTCTGATCAGAAATTCCTTCGAAGGAACACATCCACCTCGAAAATGAGTCGTGATCTTGCCATGAACCGCCGGTACTCCTCGAAAACTCATGAGGGGGGTCACACCCGCCAATGTTCATTCGGGGGATAACAAGAGGAGGACCGACATGAGACTATCGTCGTGCGATCCGGCTTGCACCCCTTATCCGGCGTTCCAGAAGCCGGCTTGCCCGCGTTGCGGAGACATGCTGTTCGCTGCTGCCGCGACTGAATTTCTAGGCCAAGGCCAGATCCGCAACACGTGGTCTTGCGACAGTTGCGACTACGAATTCTGGACCGCAGTGGCCTTGCCAAGCGACCTCTGAGCCGCGTCCCCAATTCCACGACTACAGATCGGAAGAGCCGCCATTTTCTCAAATGGCGGTTTTTTCGCGTCACGCTCTTGCCTGCGGCTACCCAGGTTTGCAGAACCCGTTCATGGGATTAAGAAGAACCCAATCAGCCTCAAGCTTTGAGGACATGGGACGGAGATTGCGCGGATGGCGGCGTCGAACGGTCAGAATTTGCCTTTCCTGGTGGCGGGTGGCGGTATCGGAGGCTTGGTTGCGGCCTATGCGCTGGCGCTGAAGGGCTTCCCGGTCCGCGTTCTCGAACAGGCTGACGGCTTCCGCGAGATCGGTGCCGGCATCCAGCTTGGCCCGAATATCTTCATGGCCCTGGACAAGATCGGCCTCAAGGATGCGATCCTTGCCGACTCCTGGGTCCCGCCGCGTCAGGAGATGCGTGACGCCCTCACCGGCAAACTGATCACCGAGGTTCCTCTCAACGAGGAGATCATCAAACGATACGGTCAACCCTACGCGGTCACCCACCGCCATGACATTCACGCCACCTTCCTCAAGGCCTGTCAGGGCAACAACCTGATCACGCTGGAAACCGACCGCGAAGTGGTCGATTTCGAGGACGATGGCAGCACCGTCACTGTCATTCTGAAGAACGGCGAACGCATCGAGGGCCGCGCCTTGATCGGCTGCGATGGCCTGTGGTCGAAAATCCGCGCCAAGGTCGTCGGCGACGGCAAGCCGCGCGTGTCTGGTCACATTGCCTATCGCGCGGTGTTGAAGAAGGAAGACGTCCCTGCCGATCTCTGGCAGCCCGGCATCATCCTCTGGGCCGGCCCCCGTACTCACTTCGTGCATTACCCGCTCCGCCGCGGCGAGCTCTACAACCTCGTCGCTGTGTTCCACTCCGATCACTACGCTGAAGGCTGGGACAGCGAAGGCGACAAGCAGCTCCTGTTCGATCACTTCAAAGGCCAGCGGCCGGAAGTGCTGCGGATGCTCGAGCGGATCGAGACCTGGCGCTACTGGGTGTTGTGCGATCGCGAGCCGGTCAAGAACTGGTCTAAGGGCCGTGTCACGCTGCTCGGCGATGCCGCGCATCCGATGCTGCAATACCTGGCGCAAGGCGCCTGTCAGGCGACCGAAGATGCCGTGTGGCTCGCCGAAAAAGTAGCTGCGCAACCGGACAACTTGCCAGCCGCTTTCGAGGCCTATCAGCAGCAGCGCTATCTGCGCACGGCACGCGTGCAGATCATGGCCCGTATCTATGGCGAGTTCTATCACGCCCGCGGACCCGCAGCCGAACTGCGGGACATGATGCTGGCCGCGCGCACGCCGGAACAATCGCTCGAAGGCGTCGCGTGGCTGTACGGGACGAACTAAGACGGATCGACATGAGGATCTAAAAAAGGCCGGCGAAGTTCGCCGGCCTTTTTCGTACTGATGATGAAGCTTGAGACTGGGAGCTTTGTCCGCCTCGGATCGATTAGAAACCGTAGAGTTTCGCCGGGTTGTCGACCAACAGCTTCTTTTGCACCGCAGGGTCGGGCGCGATCTTCGGCACAAGATCGACAAGATCGGCTTCATCGGCCTCATGTGTCGAATTCGGATGCGGGAAGTCTGTGCCCCACAGCACGCGGTCTGGAATGGTATCGACGATCTTCTTGGCGATCGGCACCGCCTTGTCGTAGGGCGGGAAATCGATCCGTTCCGAACCGCAGACCTTGATCCAGCAGCGATCGAGCTTGGCGAGATCGAGCAACGCCAACAACGGCTTCTGATCGACGCCGTCCTTGGCCGGCACACGACCCATGTGATCGATAATGAACGGCAAGGTCAGTGTCCGGATCATGTCCGACAGCGGAATGATATCCGGCGCATCGACATGCAGCACCACATGCCAGCCGAGCGGTTTGATGCGGCGCAGGATATTATTGAACACATCCATGTTCGGCGAACCGCCGAGATGCTTCACGAAATTGAAGCGCGCGCCGCGCACGCCGGCACGCGCCATCATCGCGATGTCGTTGCCGGACGTGTTCTCGTCGAGGATCGCGACGCCGCGATAATGATCAGGCCGCCAGGCCAGTGCGTCGAGCATCGCCCGATTGTCGCTACCATGGCAGCTCGCCTGCACGATCACGGCGCGCTCGACGCCGAGATGATCGTGCAAGGCTTTCAGCATTTCCTTCGGCGCATCCTCCGGCGTGTAACGCCGGTTCGGGGCGTAAGGAAATACGTCGCCCGGTCCGAACACATGGCAATGCGCATCGGTCGAACCGGCCGGAAGCTGAAACGCCGGCTTGCGGCGTTTCGAAAGATCGAGCGTTGCTGACATCAGGTTACCGCTTCTCGATGCCGGCCTTGTCGATGACCTTGCCCCACTTCTCGATGTCGGACTTCAGTCGCGCTTCGAGTTCCTGCGGGGTCGAGCCGCGCGCTTCAATGCCCATCTCAAGCGCCTTCTTACGCACTTCCGGATCGGCCAGCACTTCGTTCAACGCGGTGTTCAGGGTCTTGACGATCTCTGGCGGCGTGCCGGCCTTGGCAAAGATCGCGTTCCAGGAGGTCGCCTCGAAATCACCGCCGCCGGCTTCCTTCACCGTGGGCGCGTCAGGCAGATAGGCACCCCGCTGAAGACCGGACGTACCGACCGGGGTGAATTTCTTGGCATCGAGACCACCCCGCAGGGCTGCATAGAATTCAGATGCCATTTGCACGTCGTCACGCTCGAGACCGACCAGAACTTCGCCGGAAGTCTTGAACGGCACGATGACAAAATCGAGCCCGGTGACGGACTTGAACAATTCGGCGCCGAGATTCTGCGTCGAACCGGCGGCGATGGTGCCGACATTGAGCTGACCCGGCCTTTCCTTGGCAGCCTTCATGAAATCGCCGAGCGTCTGGTACGGGCCCTTCCCGTTGGTCACGAAGATCAGGTCGAAATATCCCATCGCCGAGACTGGCACGAAATCCTTGACCGGATCGAACGGCAGGCTCTTGAACAGATTGACGCTGATCGCGGTGCCATTGGAGAACACAGCGAGCGTGTAGCCATCGGCAGGAGACTGCATCACGGCACGCGCAGCAGAGATGCCGCCGGCACCGGGATTGTTCTCGACCACGAAGCGCCCACCCAGCTTTTCGCCGAGCTTCTCGGCCACGAGGCGCGTGGTGATATCGGCAACGCCGCCTGCTCCGAACGGCAGGATCAGGCGCACTGGGCGATCAGGATATTTAGCTTGTGCCTGAACAGGCGCCGGGGCCAGTGCGATTGCGGCCAGACCGACCACGGCGAGACACTTGCCGAACAACCCGGTGGCGAGGGTGTATTTGTGAGACATCAGCATACTCCTTCAATTACGGCGTCAAAAACACCTTTGCGCCACAAGTTCAAGTCCGGGAAGCACCCTCAGTGAAACCGAGCGTGTCAGATTTCCTTCCCGAGTTTGCGATCGAGGGAATAGGGTCCGCCGCCACGCAACAGCATTGCAACGAAGATGAGCCCCCAGAACAAGGGATATTCGTAGCCGCGATTGACCCAGGAATAGCCGTTCGGCATCTGCACCCAGATAATCACCATGAACTCGATAACAAGCAGCGCTGCGATCACCCGTGTGAAGAGACCGAGCATGATCAGGATTGCACCCACTGTTTCGAGCAAGATCACCACATAAGCGAACAAGAGCGCCGGCTCGATGCCCCGCTTCGCAAGACTGTTGGCGGCAAAGACTTGCGCGCCGGCGACGATTTTTGGCCAGCCATGCGTGAACAGGATCGCACCGGCGGTGATACGAATGAGCGGCCAATAGAGACCCGCGTAATTTTCGTAGAATGCGCCCAATCCCGCGACGATCGGTTTCGGATCGGCACCCTTGTCTGCGTAGCTCATGGTGTCCCCCTTTATCTCGTCCCCAGATCAATCAAAGCCCTGATATCGCTAGCTCCATTTCAACCGCGCGAGGATCGCGCGCCCCATGATCCAATCCTTGTCTTCTTCCGATAGAAATTTCAGTTCCTGCATGAAATGCGCAAGGCGTTCGCGATACGACGCTTTCGCAAACCCGTTCGTAACATCAGTGCCCCAATAGCAGCGCTGCGGTCCGTACGCGTCGAACAGTCGTTGAATGTAACTCGTCATATCGCGGAATGGATACGGCTCCGACGAATAGGCCGGCGCCGCCGAGAGCTTGACTGAAATGTTCTGATGTTTAGCGAGCGCGACAGCATCATCGATCGCCGACGAAATCTTCTTTTCGGCGACGACCTGCGACGAAACGCCCATGTGATCGATGATCAATGTCAGGTTTGGATGACGTTCCGCAATGTTGGCGAAGAGCGGAAGCGTGCCGGCGGTGAGAAACATGATCGGGACGCCCGCCTTTTCCGCGGCAGGCCAGAGCCAATCCGTCGTGCCGTCCTTCAGCGCGGCGGCCGTCGCGCCAAGGAAGGTCAACCGGATGCCGAGCAACCCCGGCTGCGACTTCCAGCGCGCAAGATCGTCAGCGGTCAGTGCCGCCTTCAGCGGAATGCGGCCCATCACGCCAAATCGATTGGGATATCGTTGCGCTGCCTCAAGTGCGTAATCGATCCGGTCCCCTTCCCAACTCGGCGGCACGATCACGGCGCGGTCGACTTCCGCCTCATCCATCAGCGGGAGCAATTTTTCGAAGGTGAACGGCTCGGGCAATTGCGGCGTCATGCCGGCGACCCAGGGACGTTCGGGCGAATTGGCCTTCCAGATATGGACTTGTGAATCGACAATGGTTCGCTTTTTCGCCGGCTGGATTTGCATGGTTTGGGCCGAGATGGATTGAGCCCCCTGCGAGGCCAATAGGCCGGCTCCCAGAGTGCCGTTCAAAAACGTGCGCCGTGACAACATTGGGTTCTCTCCCCTGGAGGATCGAGCCGGTTTGCTTTGCCGATGACCGATCGGTGGGCCCGTTGCCTGCAGAATAGGCAGGCTTCCCCATTTTCAAAATTTATAATACCAATTGACATAATTCATCACATGAATGGTGCCTGGTGAACCTCAACAATCTCGACTTCAATCTTCTGCGCGTCCTGGACACGTTGATCGCAGAGCGCAATGTCACGCGGGCCGCGGAATTGCTGCATCGCTCGCAGCCCGCGGTCAGCAATGCGCTGCGCAGGCTGCGCACCTTGCTTGGCGACGATCTGCTGGTACGCGGCTCAAAAGGCGGGCTGGTTCTGACGCCACGCGCCGAAGCGATCCGGCAGCCGCTGCGGGAAGCGATCGACAAAATCGAAAAATGTCTTGGCAGCGATATGCAGTTCAATCCCGCGCTGGCATCCGGAACGCTGCGGCTGAGTGCGCCCGACCGGCTCAGTCTGGCGGTCGTCCCGGCGTTGTTTGATCGCTTGCGACAGTTCGCACCGAATATGTCGCTGCACATTGCGACCGCGGATCGGACCCTTGCGACGGATCTGCTGGATGCCGACCAGACCGATGTCGCGCTGGCATGGTATGATGAGAAATCGCCGCACCTAATCAGCGAGCGGTTACGTGACGAAAAACTGTTCTGCGTGTTCCGCCGCGAACATCCTCTGGCCAAAACCCGGAAACGATTCGACATCGCGGCCGTTCTGTCGTTTCCGCATATCGTCGTCAGCGCGACCGGCGCACGCACGGCGATCTTTGACGAATTGCTGTCGCGTCACAATTTGCGGCGCGATCCCCTGGTATCCGTCTCCAACTTCACGGCTGTCCCCTATTTGCTTTCGCGCAGCGACATGATCGGCGTTTTTACCGACCTCGCTTCAGGCGTTTTCGAAAAGTCGTTCGGCCTGGTCAGACGGCCGGTGCCGCTGGATGTCGCCGCGATCACCACAAGCATGGTCTGGCACGTGCGCCACAAGCGCGACGCCAAGCACGCCTGGCTCCGGCGTCAGATCAAGGACATCTATCGCGACATTCAATGATATGGGCGGCCAGTGTTGTTTTGAGCGTTTTCGAGCGAAGTGGGGACCGGTTTGCGTGAAGAAAACGCGTCAAAAAGCTGGCACTGCTTATCGTGGCGCGATGTCGCCCTTCTCCCAACCCGCCTTCACAGCGGCGCGATAGGCGGCAAAGGTGCCGGCCGCGATGGCCTCGCGAGCGCCCAGCATCAGCGCCTGATAGTAGGCAAGATTGACCTGCGACAACAGCATGGCGCCGAGCGTCTCGTTGGCCTTCACCAGATGGTGCAGATAGGCCCGCGAATAGGTGCGGGTCGGCGCATAGGAACTGCGCTCGTCGAGCGGACGCGGATCGTCTGCGTGCCGCGCATTCTTCAGATTGACCGGCCCGTATCGCGTGAAGGCCAGGCCATGACGGCCGTTTCGCGTCGGCATCACGCAGTCGAACATATCGACGCCGCGCCACACCGCCTCAATGAGATCGTCCGGCGTGCCGACGCCCATCAGATAGCGCGGGCGGTCGGTAGGCAGGCTCGGGATGACGATATCGATCATCGACAGCATCACCGCCTGCGGCTCGCCGACAGCGAGACCGCCGATCGCGTAGCCCTGAAAATCCATGTCGACCAGCGCTTTTGCGCTTTGCATGCGCAACGCCGGATCATCACCGCCCTGCACGATCCCGAATAGCGCGTAGCCCGGCTTTGCGCCTTCGAAGGCGCGCTTGCTGCGTTCGGCCCAGCGCAATGAGAGCTGCATCGCACGATCGATCTCGTCGCGTTTCGCCGGCAAGCGGATGCATTCGTCGAGCTGCATCGAAATGTCGGCACCCAGCAGACGCTGGATCTCGATCGATCGCTCGGGCGACAATTCATACAGCGCGCCATCGAGATGCGAACGGAACGTCACCGCCTTCTCATCGATCTTGCGGAGCTGCGACAGCGACATGACCTGGAAGCCGCCGGAGTCGGTGAGGATCGGTTTTGGCCAGTTCATGAAGGTGTGCAGGCCGCCAAGCGCGGCGACGCGCTCCGGGCCCGGCCGCAGCATCAGGTGATAGGTGTTGCCGAGCAGGATTTCCGCGCCGGTACGCGCGACTTCATCCGGCATCACCGCCTTCACCGTCGCCTGCGTGCCGACCGGCATGAAGGCCGGCGTCGCGATGCGGCCATGCGCGGTCTCGATCTCGCCGGCGCGCGCCGTGCCATCCGTGGCGATGAGGTGGAACGAAAAAGGATTGCTCATCGTGTTTCTGCTGGATGCAGCAAACACGCATCCCCGTATGAGTAAAAACGATAACCCGTCGCGATCGCATGCGCGTAGGCGCGCTGCATGGTCTCAAGCCCTGCGAAGGCCGATACCAGCATGAACAACGTCGATTTCGGCAAGTGGAAATTGGTCATCATCAGATCGGTCGCACGGAAGCGATAGCCCGGCGTGATGAAGATATCGGTTTCGCCGCGGAACGGGCGGATGATCCCCGTTTCATCGGCGGCGCTTTCCAGTAACCGCAACGCCGTGGTGCCGACCGGCACGATCCGTCCGCCTTTTGCGCGCACATCGTTGAGCGCGTTCGCGGTCGCCTCGTCGATCTCGCCCCACTCCGAATGCATCTTGTGCTCGGACGTGTCCTCGCCCTTGACCGGCAAGAAGGTCCCTGCTCCGACATGCAAGGTCAGGCGATGCAACTGGATACCGTTCGCCAGCAGCCGTTCGATCAATGACGGCGTGAAGTGCAGCGCCGCCGTCGGCGCGGCGACCGAACCTTCCTCATCGGCGAACATCGTCTGGTAGTCGGAAAGATCGCGTTCGTCGGCGGCACGTTTCGAGGCGATATAGGGCGGCAACGGCATTGCACCGCGCTCTGCAACGGCCTCGTCCAACACGGCGCCATGAAACGCAAACGACAGCGTCACCTCGCCGCCTTCGCCCTTGTCCTCCACCGTTGCGTCGAGCTGACCGAGGAAACAGACTTTGCCCTCGTCGCCGAAGCGCACGATGTCGCCGACCTGAAGACGCTTGCCCGGCTTGACGAAGGCACGCCAGCGCGAGCCATCGATCCGTTTGTGCAAGGTGGCCTCGATCTTCGGCTCCTCACCGCGGCCGATGCGCCGGCCGAACAATCGCGCCGGAATGACCTTGGTGTCATTCACCACCAGCGCATCGCCGGCCCGCAGGAGGTCCGGCAGGTCGTGCACGATCCGGTCCTCGGTTTCGGGCAATTGCCCCGGCCGCACCACCATCAGCCGCGCGGAATCGCGCGGAGACGCTGGCCGCAGCGCAATGCACTCGGACGGTAATTCGAAATCGAAGAGTGAGGTTTGCATGGTCTTTCTTATACCTCCCCCTGCAAGGGGGAGGTCGGCGTAACGCAACCAAGTTTACGCAGCCCGCGTAAACTTGGCTGCGTGCGCCGGGTGGGGGTCATCGCTTCTGGATGACCCCACCCCGCCCGCTTGCGCGGTCGACCCTCCCCTTTCAGGGGAGGGATAAAAACTTACGCGTCCGCCAGCACCGTCGCCTTGACGATCTTGTCCGGGTTCTGCACCGGCTCGCCGCGCTTGATCTTGTCGACATTTTCCATGCCTTCGACGACCTTGCCCCAAACCGTGTATTGGCGGTTCAGGAACGGCGCGTCCTCGAAGCAGATGAAGAACTGGCTATCGCCGGAATCCGGGTTCTGTGCCCGCGCCATCGACGCGGTGCCGCGAACATGCGGTTCTTCGTTGAACTCGGCCTTCAACTTCTTGCCCGAGCCGCCGGTGCCGGTGCCCTGCGGGCAGCCGGTCTGCGCCATGAAGCCGTCGATCACGCGATGGAAGACGATGCCGTCATAGAAGCCTTCGCGCACCAGTTCCTTGATGCGCGCGACATGGTTCGGCGCGAGGTCCGGCCGCATGGCGATGATGACATCACCCTGAGTGGTTTCGAGCTTGATCGTGTTTTCGGGATCGGTCGCCATGGTCTCTTTCTCCTTGTTGTCATGGCCGAAGACATAAGTTGCCTCGGCATTAATCCGGTGCCGTACGGCGTACGTCTTGGCCGTCGGCTTTGTCCTGTTGCCGCCGGCTATTTCTTGCCGTCGGCCTGGACGAAGGCGCGAGTGATGCGATCGGGATCCTGCACCGGTTCGCCCTTCTTGATCTTGTCGACATTGTCCATGCCCGACACCACTTCACCGATCACCGTGTACTGGCCGTTCAGATGCGGCGCATCGGCGAAGGTGATGAAGAACTGGCTATTGGCCGAGTTCGGATCGCTGGCACGTGCCATGCCGACGACACCGCGGCGGAACGGCACCTGCGAGAATTCCTGATTGATGTTCGGATACTTCGATTTGCCGCGGCCGTCGCCGCGATCGCCGTCGCCGGTCTGGGCCATGAAGCCCGGAATGACGCGATGGAACGGCGCGTTGTTGTAGAAACCGTCGCGCGCCAGTTGCTTGATCCGCGCAGCATGGTTCGGCGCGATGTCGGCGCGCAGGCGGATCACCACCGGCCCCTTGGTGGTTTCCAGCACCAGCGTGTTCTGCGGGTCGGATTGAGCATGAGCCGGAGCTGCGAGCAGGAGCGCAGCCAGCAGGGCGAATATGCGGATCATAAAAGCTCCTGAATGAAAGCCTTGGGACTTAAGCGGGAAATTTCGCTTTCAGGCGCGCGGCGACGCTGGCCGGCACGAAATGCGAAACATCGCCGCCCATCTTGGCGATCTGCCGCACGAGTGTGGCGGTGATCGGGCGTACATCCGGCGAGGCCGGCAGGAAGACGGTCTGGACCTCCGGCACCATGGCCCCGTTCATTCCGGCCATCTGCATCTCGTAATTGAAATCGGTGCCGTCGCGCAGCCCCCGGATCAGGATGGTCGCGCTTTCCCGCTGCGCCGCACGCACCACGAGGTCGTCGAAGGTCAGATAGCCGATTTCACAACCCGACGCCTGCGCAATCGACTTGCAGCACTCGGCCAGCATGTCCATGCGCTCTTGAGGGGTAAAGATCGGTGTCTTGCCCGGGTGGACGCCGATCGCCAGGATCAGCCGGTCTGCAAGACCTGCCGCCTGCCGGACGACATCCAAGTGGCCATTGGTCACGGGGTCGAACGACCCAGCATAAAGGGCGATGCGCGGCATAGCGTCCGTCTAGCCCGACACCGTGCAGCCTGCAAGGGCAACAACGCCCGATCGGGAAGTCCCGTTCCGCCTTCGGTATTTATTTATCGTTAACGAACCGATCGCGGTTTCGCGCGTCTTGAAAGGCAATCGAGGCGCGCAAGGGGCAAACAATGCGAACCATGATGTCGATCTTGTCGGTCAGAGAGCTGTCACAACGAAGCATCGCGACAATCATTGCCAGCGTCGTAATTGCCGCTTCGGCTTTCATCGCCCTTCCCGCTATCGTCAGTGCCAGCGCCTCATCGCAGGGCGGCAAGGGCGACCTTGCCGATACACAGGACTGCGAGATGCAAAACTGGCCATACTATGCGCGCGCATGCCTCAAGGACGAAAGCAGGAATGCGGGTGGTCGCGCGCTCAAGCTTCGTATTATCGGGATCGACCGGCTGGATCATGGCAGGACCCGTGCGGCGGACCCTGACAAGCGGGCCGGCGCTCCAAACGCGGAAGCGCCGGCCGGCTGGATGATGTCGAACCGCGAGGTCGCAACCTATGTCGCGGCCGGCGACTTCATTCGTCGCACGGTGCGCTGACCTAACCCAGGAACGGCAGTTCAACGATCAGAAAGAAACCATTCAGCGTCAGCAGCGCACCGATAAAGCCGAGCGCACCGCCGAAGAAACACAGCCACGCAAGATCGGCGACAAGCGAAACCGAAATCACCACAATGGCGATCTGGATCAACGCTTCGGCATAGTCGAAATAAGGGTCCTGCTTCAGTGCATGATCGCGCTTTGCTTCGTGTTCCTTAGCTTGCGCAATCAGTTCCTTCTTGCCTTCGTTGGTGCCCGGCTCGGAATCGTATCGCGCGACGGTCTTGCGATAGACGTCTGCCTTGGCTTTCAGCGCTGCCCTGGCTTCCGCCGGCATGGCGGGATCGGCGAGCCAACCCAACTCGAACTCGTCGGCCGCCAGCGCGTAAGCCGTCTGCCGCATGTTCTTGGCCTGGAAGAAGCCCCAGTAGTTGGACGCCAGCACGTTGTTGTTGACGGCTTCCTTGCCCGCATTCGAACCGCCGAGGCTGGTGATCGCAAGCACCATCGCCAGGACCGCGATCAGGATGGCCGCACGCTGCTTGAATTTGTCCGTGTGACGCTCCTGATCCATCATTTCAGCAGCTTCGTCGGCCTTCATGACACCATTCTCCATGCGACACACAATGCGTGCCGCGCACTACAGCCAGATTGTCAGATGATTATGAAAGCGGGAGCCTTGAGCCGAGCATGATGTCCAAAGATGCGATGCGATTTTCGGACATCATGCTCGAATGCTTGAAAGTCAGGCCCCGTTGGAAACGTCTTCGCCGTCGTCGCTCATCCGATCGACCGAAACCACACGCTCGTCATCGGCGGTGTCGAACACGATCACGCCCTGCGTCGAACGTCCGGCGATGCGGATGCCGCTGACGCCGGTACGGATCAGCTTGCCCGCGTCGGTAACCAGCATGATCTGATCGGATTCCTCGACCGGGAATGAGCCGACGATCCTGCCGTTCTTCTGCGTGATCGCCATCGCGGTAATGCCTTTGCCGCCGCGACCGGTGATCCGATACTCGTAAGACGACGTGCGCTTGCCATAGCCACGCTCTGACAGCGTCAGCACGAACTGCTCGGCGGCGGACATTTCGACATAACGCGCTTCACCAAGCTCGATGCCGTTGCCGTTTGTCTCCTCGGCATCGGCCGGCGCTTCCTCCATCTCGCCTCCGCGGCGCACCGCATTGGCGCGACGCAGATAGGCGACGCGTTCTTCCGAAGTCGTCTCGACATGGCGCAGGATCGTCATCGAAATGACGGCATCCCCCTCCGCCAGCGCGATACCGCGCACACCGCGCGACGTGCGGCCGGTGAACACGCGCACCTCCGGGACGGCAAAACGAATGCACTGGCCGCCAGCGGCCGTCAGCAACACGTCGTCCTTCTCCGTGCAGATCTGCACGTCGACGATCGACTCTTCGTCTTCCAGCTTCATGGCAATAATGCCGGACGGGCGCACATCGGCGAAGTCGGACAGCTTGTTCCGCCGCACCGTGCCGCTGGTGGTCGCGAACATCACATCGAGTTCGGACCATGTCGTCTCGTCTTCCGGCAACGGCATGATTGTGGTGATGCGCTCGCCCTGCGCCAGCGGCAGGATATTGATCAGCGCCTTGCCACGGGCCTGCGGCGCCGCAACCGGAAGCTTCCAGACCTTCAGCTTGTAGACGCGGCCGAGCGAGGAGAAATACAGCATCGGCGCATGCGTGGACGCCACGAACAGCCGCGCCACGAAATCCTCTTCGCGCGTCTGCATGCCGGCCCGGCCCTTGCCGCCGCGACGCTGCGCCCGATAGGTCGAGAGCGGCACGCGCTTGACGTACCCAAGGTGGGACACGGTCACGACCATGTCCTCACGGTGGATGAGGTCCTCCTCCTCCACCTCGCCTTCTTCCTCGAGGATCACGGTCCTGCGCGGGGTGGCGAAGTCCTTCTTCACCGCCGCGAGCTCGTCCTTCACGATCGACTGGATACGCGCGCGCGAACGCAGGATGTCGAGATAGTCCGCGATCTCGGCGGCGAGCTTATCGAGCTCATCCTTGATCTCGTCGCGGCCGAGTGCCGTC
>JAFAFP010000060.1 GCA_023423415.1 Pseudomonadota bacterium
CAAACATTGAACTGGAGGAAACTGAATGCCCGTTATCAATTCCCACGACGGCACCCCGATCGATGTCGAAGTCACCGGCCCCGAAAACGCGCCGGTACTGATGCTGTCGAGTTCGCTCGGCACCACCAAGCATATGTGGGACCCGCAGATGAGCGCGTTCGCCGCCAACTATCGCGTGGTGCGCTACGACCGTCGCGGACATGGCAAGTCGGGCGTGCCGAAAGGCCCATACAATATGGAGATGCTGGCGCGCGATGCCATCGCGGTGATGGATGGACTCGGCCTGAAAACGGCCAACTGGCTCGGTCTGTCGATGGGCGGCATGGAAGGCATGTGGCTTGGCGCCAATGCGCCGGACCGGATCGAGAAGCTGATCCTCTCCAACACGAGCACCTATTATGCCGACAAGACGCCGTGGGAAACGCGCATCAAGACCGTGACCGAAGGCGGCAGCGTGAAGGCGATTGCCGACACGGTCATCAATGCGTGGCTGACGCAGAACTTCCAGAAGAACAATCCGGCCGAAACCGCGCGCATGAAAGAGATGATGATCGCGACGCCGGTCGAGGGTTACATCTCCTGCTGCGCCGCGGTGCGCGACATGGATCACCGCGAGATCATCAAAGGCATCACGGTGCCGACACTGATCATCGCCGGTGCCAAGGACATGGCGACGAACGTGGAAGCCGCCGAATTCATCCGCGATCGCATCAAGGGTTCCAAGCTTGCCATCGTCGATGGCGCGCATATTGCCAATGTCGAGCAACCCGAGGCTTACACCAAGGAAGTGCTCGAATTTCTGAGCGCGAAATGAACTGAAATGTCATTGCCGGGCCGCGCGCAGCGCGTGACCCGGCAATCCATCCATTTCGAAAAGTTTTTTTATTGATGGACCCGCGGGTCAAGCCCGCGGGTGACGGAGGACCGAAGCAATGGACGAAAAAGAACGCTACGACACCGGCATGGCGCGGCGGCGCCAGGTGCTCGGCAATGCCTGGGTCGACAAGGCCAATTCCGGCAAGACGCCGTTCAACACCGAATTCCAGGAACTCATCACCCGCTATGCCTGGGGCGAAGTCTGGACACGCCCGCATTACGACGAGCGCACGCGCCGTGTGCTCGTGATCGGCACCATGCTGGCGCTCGATAAATGGGCTGAATTCCGCATGCATGTGCGCGCCGCCCTGGTCGAGGGCGGCTTCACGCCCGACGACATCAAGGAAATCATCATCCAGCAGGCGATCTATTGCGGCGTGCCGGCCGCCAATCACGCTTTCAAGGAAGCCGGCGACATCATCGCCGAGCTTGAGAAGAAGGCATAGGCACCCTGCCCTGAACCGAACCGCATGACGCGCGTTAGCTTCCGCTAGCGCGCGTTCTTGTTTGCGCGCGATGTCTTGAGCGAGCGCGCCATGTCGAAGATCGATGTCCGCAAGGGAATGCCGAACGTCCAGTTGTCGCGCGAGGAATTCATCCAGCGGTTCAAGGCAAGATTTTACGATCCCGTGTTCGAACCGCTGGCGCCGGAGCTTGGGAAGATCGCCGACGCAGCCTGGGTCAGTTACGATCAGTATCACAAGGCACCGCGCACGCATCCCGCTGGTGACGGTTTCGCCGACCCCACATATCAATTGTCGGACGAATGGCGCGAAACCAGCCGCATCGTGAAAGCCGCCGAAGCACGGCAGAAAGACAAGGCGTCGCCTTCGCGCATTCTCATTGTGAATGGTTCGTCGCGCAGCGATCAGACCTGCCCCGGCGAAATGTCGAAAACCTGGCGCCTGGCGCAGATCGCGAAATCGGCCGTCGATGACGAAGGCGGATACGAAACAGAGCTGCTCGATCTCTCGCGCCTCGCCTCCGAATACGGACGGGTCATCTATCCCTGCAAGGCCTGCGTCTCGACGGCGATGCCGCTCTGTCACTGGCCGTGCTCCTGCTATCCCAATCACGCGATGGGACAGACCAGCGACTGGATGGCGGAGATCTATCCGAAATGGGTGGCCGCGCACGGCGTCATGATCCTGACGCCTGTGAACTGGTATCAAGCGCCCTCGGGTCTCAAGTTGATGATCGACCGTCTGGTCTGCGCCGACGGCGGCAATCCCGATCCGACCACGACGCAAGGCAAGGATCCGAAGCTTGCCAAAGAGATCGAACTCGGCGGCTGGGATTATCCGCGCCATCTCGCTGGCCGCGTGTTCTCTGTCGTGGTGCATGGCGATGCCAGCGGCGCGGAAAACCTGCGGCGCATCCTCTGCGACTGGATGGAGGATATCGGATTGATCCCGGCGGGACACCTCGCGACAATCGATCGCTATGTCGGCTACTACAAACCTTATGCCACGAGCCACGAGGACCTTGATCGCGACACATCGTTTCAGGACGAAGTCCGCAATTGCGCGCACGCACTGATGCAGGGCGTCCGGCAGATGCGGCGCGGCGAGTTGAGAGAGCCGGACCGCAAGCTGCGCGAGGTGCGTCCGAAGTGACCTAAAGCGTTTTCAAGCGACGTGGATACTGGTTTGCGTGAAGAAAACGCGTCAAAATAAAAACTACCGCCCGTACAGACTGAACCAGTTCGTCGCTTTGATCGGTGCAGGCTCGACGATAAAACCTGCATCGCCGCGTAGCATATCCCAGCGCAGCGAGCGCCCGTTGCCGCGCATGGCCGGCGAAACGAAGGCATATTGCTTGCGCTTGTATTTTGCGATCCGCCGCAACGCCCATCGCTCCATGAAGATCGGCGGAGAGTTGCGCTCGGCATCCGGCAAGCGCTCGATCATCGACAGCGTCGCAGCCAGACCGACGAGCCAGAGCGGCAACCGCTCCTGGATCAGCACCTCGGTCGCTCCACCCAGAATGGCCGGTGTCGCGGCGAGCAGCGTCGACACCACCACCAGAATGAGCCCGGCATCGAGCGTGTCATGCATGATGCGATGACCGCGCAATGCACCGACCCGGCTTGCGAGATGCAGACCGAGCATGACCGCGATCGCGAGGTTCACGATCCCGAACAGCGCCGCGAGCATGAGATGCTGGCTCGCTTCAAGCCCGGCCAATTTGCCGAGCCCATAAATCACGTGAGCAAAACCGAGCCGTTCAAGCCCCAGCATCGGCGAGGTGAGAATGCGCCAGGCTTCGAAACCGAAAACCAGCACGAAATCGAGTGCAACAAGACCGATGAGAACGGGAATAGCCCTCGGCACCCATCGCATCGTCTGACTCCTGCCCTGTCCCACTTTGAGCCGCGGGGACTTTTATGGGTGGAGTTTGCTTTGCTACAATTGCCCGTTCAATCGAAACACTTTGTTAACCTTAAAGTCCCCGTCCCCTGTTCAGCGCAGTTGCGCGGCCCGGAAATCCTGCGGGGTCGTGCCGGTCTGCTTGCGGAAGAACCGTGCAAAATGCGACGGATCGGTGAAGCCGAGCGCATAGGCGATGTCGTTGATCGGACGGCCGGTGAAAACCAGTTCGCGTTTTGCCTCGGTCAGCACCCGCTGGCGGATCAAGTGCCCGGCGGTGACTCCCGCCGCGCGCTTGACGTGATCGTTGAGCCGGTCCGGCGTCATCGCCAGGGCCGATGCATAGAAACCGATCTGCCGCTCCTTCTGGAAATTGGCCTCAACCAGCCGCTTCAGTGCTTCGACCGTGGCATCGGCCGGCACCAGCGTCATGCTGCCGCTGCGGGCGCGGCTTGCCGATTGGCGTGCGATCTCGATCGCGATCAACGCCAGCAGCGCCCGCATCGCCAGCTTGTAGCCGTCACGGGCAAGGAAACTTTCCTGATGCAGATCCCGGCAAAGCTGAATCAATCGTCCGCCATCTCGCTCCGGATCGAAGGTCATCACCGGCTCGGCCGCCATCGCATTCAACTGCGCGATCGCCTCGCCGGATCGCTCACCCAGCATCTGCGCAACGTCGTCGCTGAAGCTCATCACCCACCCATCGGTGACGTCGGGATGAAAGCGGAAGCCATGCGCCATGCTCGGCGCCACGATGATCACGCATGGTGCGGTGAACGGCTTGACCGAGGCTTCGACCGTCATCTCGCCGCCGCCGCGTTCCACAACCAGAATCTGGAAGAGGTTGCGGTGGCGATGAGCGCGGATCAGCCAGTCGTTGACGGACGAGCGCGACACGATGGTTTCGACATGGATGAAGTCGAACGCCTGTTCGTCCGGCGGATCGCCATAGAGATGGAAGAGCGGAAGTCCTGCAGTCATGCCGGGCAGACTAAACATGTTCGGCTTGTCGGCCAACATAATGGGCAGTTCGCACTCGCTCTCCAGGAAAGACGACGAACAAAATAAGAAAGCCCCGCCGATTGACGGCGGGACTTGGTGTTCTCCTGGCAGAGGCTTGTTGCGCTGCAATGCACGCTAGCGGCTCTGACCGCCCTGTTGTCCGGGCTTCTGCTGTCCGCCTTGCTGACCGCCTTGTCCGGGTTGCTGAGTCTGTTGTCCGGGCTTCTGTTGTTGTCCGCCTTGCTGCTGACCGCCCTGTCCGGGTTGCTGGGTCTGTTGGCCGGGCTTCTGTTGGCCGCCCTGTTGTCCACCTTTGCCGGGATTTTGTTGCTGCTGTGCCATCTTTGGCTCCTTCAAGAGCCCCTGCCCGCCTCAACAACGCACGGCGGCAATTGGCCGTTCCAGCGTGGAGCCGCGCAGTTTTTGAGCCAAAGGCAGCGCAAAGTTTCACCGCATTCGCAGGGAACCGGCAGGCACCGCCTATCAAAACATCGTAACTTATATCGTCGTACGATTCCATCGCGATCACAAGAGCGGACAACGTCCACAGGCGCCGGACATCAAGACGGTCTGCGGCCTCTGGCGCGTTGCTGCACACCGATGCCGCTGCTAAGAAATACATGTCATTCGGGCGTGTGCTCCACGTCCGTTCGACGGGCCGGATGCGAGGTTCGGTGGGGAAAGGCGCGTCGAATAATGGAAGTCTTTGTTCAGCAACTGATCAATGGCCTGACGCTCGGCTCGATCTACGGACTGATCGCCATCGGCTATACGATGGTGTTCGGCATCATCGGCATGGTGAACTTCGCGCACGGCGATGTGTTCATGGTGTCCACCTTCGTCGCCTTGATCACGGTGCTGGTGCTGGTCACCTGGTTCGGCATATCGTCGATCTTCCTGGTGTTGCTGATCGTTCTTCTGGTCGCGATGCTCGTCACCTCGCTGTTGAGCTGGGGCATCGAACGTGTGGCCTATCGTCCGCTCCGTGGATCGTTCCGGCTCGCGCCGCTGATCTCCGCGATCGGCATGTCGATCTTCCTGATGAATTTTGTGCAGGTCGCGCAGGGTCCGCGTCCCAAGTCGATCCCGCCGATGGTGCAGGACGTGATCGTGCTGATGGATCGCGGCGGCTATCAGGTGACGGTGTCGTATCGCCAGCTCATCATCTGGCTGATCACCGCGTTGGTGCTGGCCGTGTTCTGGTATGTCGTCACCAAGACCTCGCTCGGCCGCGCACAGCGCGCCTGCGAGCAGGACCCCAAGATGGCGTCGCTGCTCGGCGTCAATGTCGATCGCACGATCTCGATCACCTTCGTGATCGGCGCCGCGCTCGCCGCCGTCGCCGGCACCATGTACCTGATGTACTACGGCGTGGTGAGTTTCGCCGATGGCTTCGTGCCCGGCATCAAGGCCTTCACCGCGGCCGTACTCGGCGGCATCGGCTCGCTGCCCGGCGCGGTGATCGGCGGTCTCCTGATCGGATTGATCGAAACCTTCTGGTCCGCTTATTTCTCCACCGACTACAAGGATGTTGCCGCATTCGCCATTCTCGCTGTGGTGCTGATCTTCCTGCCGCAAGGCCTGCTCGGCCGGCCCGAGGTTGAAAAGGTCTGATATGGCGGAGAAGGCGCAGCCGCGCATCGATATCCTGCGCGGGTTGAAAGACGCCCTCCTCGCAGGTCTTGTGACGTTTGGCGTGCTGTTGCCGCTGATCGGGCTGCAGACCACCGTCAACATCCGCAACGAACTGATCATTCAGCGGCGGCCGCTGCTGCTCGCGGCCATGGTGCTGGGCGTTGTCGCACTCAGTCTCGTGGTGTCGTTCGTCATCCGTCCGCTCGCGCAGCGGCGAGCCGCGGCAAGACCCGAAGGCGCAAGCCTCAAGGCAGCGCAACGGCGCGCAACCATCGCCAGGTTTGCCGTGCCATTCGCACTCGGCTTTGCGTTTCTTTATCCGGTCTTCGCCATCCAGATCGCCGGCTGGCAGGGATCGGTGAAATGGATCGACAATTTCGGCATCCAGATCCTGATCTACATCATGCTGGGCTGGGGCCTGAACATCGTCGTCGGCCTCGCCGGACTGCTCGATCTCGGCTACGTGGCATTCTACGCGGTCGGGGCCTATTCCTACGCGCTGCTGGCGCAGACCTTCGGCTTTTCGTTCTGGGTGCTGCTGCCGCTCGCCGGAATTCTCGCTGCGTTCTGGGGCATCCTGCTCGGCTTTCCGGTGCTGCGTTTGCGCGGCGATTATCTTGCCATCGTCACGCTTGCCTTCGGCGAGATCATCCGGCTGGTGCTGATCGACTGGGTGGATCTCACCGGCGGCTATGCCGGCATTTCGAGCATCCCGCGGCCGACCTTTTTCGGAATCCCGTTCACAGCAAACGAGGACGGCTTCGCCGCCGTGTTCGGCCTCGAATTCTCGCCGATCTACCGCACCATCTTTCTCTATTACCTGATCCTGTGCCTGGCGCTGCTCACCGCCTTCGTCACCATGCGGTTGAGACGGCTTCCGATCGGCCGGGCCTGGGAAGCGCTGCGCGAAGACGAGATCGCCTGCCGCGCGCTTGGCATCAACACCACCAACACCAAGCTGTCGGCTTTCGCCATCGGCGCCATGTTCGGCGGCTTTGCCGGATCGTTCTTCGCGGCGCGTCAGGGCTTCATCTCGCCGGAGAGCTTCACCTTCATGGAATCGGCGATGATCGTCGCCATCGTCGTGCTCGGCGGCATGGGCAGCGCCTTCGGCGTCGCCATCGCCGCGATCCTGATGATCGGCGGTACCGAATATCTGCGTGAGCTGGATTTCCTGAAAACCATCTTCGGCAGCCAGTTCGATCCGACGCAGTACCGCATGCTATTGTGCGGCGCGGCGATGGTGCTGATCATGATCTGGAAGCCGCGCGGCCTGATCTCGACCCGCGATCCCACCGCCTTCCTGCATGAGCGCAAGACCATTGCCGCCAAGTTCGTGAAGGAAGGCCGCGGATGAATGCGTTCTTTCTTCATCCCTCCCCTGAAAGGGGAGGGTCGGATCGCCGA
>JAFAFP010000064.1 GCA_023423415.1 Pseudomonadota bacterium
CCGAGAGCCCCCCCACCCGGCTCGCTCCGCTCGCTACCCTCCCCCTTTCAGGGGGAGGGAAAGAGAGCAGCGATGCGGATCACTCCTTACCCGCCCGACTGCACCCGATAGAGCACGCGCCGCACGGCGGTCACCGCCGAACCTGTTTCCTTGATGCGCGCGATTGCCTGATCGATCGGCTCGATCGCCACCGCCATGTGATGCGCATTGGCGTGAATGATGGTCTTGCGGTCGCGCACGATGGCGACATGGCCCGGCCAGAAGATCGCATCGCCACGCTGTGGCATCGAAAGCGCGCCGTTCAAACTGACCGCTTCGCCGAGTGACGCCTGCTGCATGTCGCTGTCGCGCGGACAATCGATGCCGCAGGCCGTCGCTGCGATCTGCACGAGGCCCGAACAGTCGATGCCGAGATGGCTCTTGCCGCCCCACAGATAGGGCGTGCCGAGAAAACGTTCGGCCACAGCCACGAAATCACTCTCGATCATGTTGAGCGGGACGACATGCCGCGCCGGGATGAAGCCGCCATAGGCGGTGACGGCGAATGGCTCCTCGATGCGCGTGATCGCGACGCGCGTGCCGAACGGCAGAGTTTCGATCGGCGGCACCTTGATATTCGCGGCCGGAAAGACCAGCGTGCTGAGTGCAGCAACCTTGTGGGTTGCGTCTGCGCGCGGCGTCGCCAATGCGTTGGCGGGCAACCAGCCGACATAACCATCGGAGTCGAGCTGTCCCCAGCACCAGCCCTCGTCGGTGGTTTCGTAGACGGTGACTCGCTCGCCTTTCAGCGCCTGCGTTTCCTGTGCTGCGTCAGGTCGCGGTTCGCGGCGGACCGGCGCAACCGGATCGACCACTTCGCATAATGTGCCCTCGACAAAACGCTCGGCCTCGATCTGGCCTTCGAGATGCTTGGCCGCGAGATCGGCACGCGCCGGCGTCAGTCGAGGATCGAAGTTCACGTCCGCCTATCCATATCGCTCGCACAGCAGCGCATAGACCGCACGCGCTGCCTGACATTCGCCGCCTTCCGGCCGGCCCGGCTTGGTCGATGGATTCCAGCCATAGATGTCGAGATGCAGCCATGACTTCGCCGCCGACACAAATTTCTTCAGAAACAGCGCGCAGGTGATCGAGCCGGCGAAACCGCCGGACGATACGTTGTTGGTGTCGGCGATCTTGGAATCCAACATCGATTCGTAAGGCGACCACAGCGGCAAGCGCCACAACGGGTCGCGTTCGTTCATCCCATGCTTTGCGACCGCCGCCGCCAGGTCTTCGTCATCGGTATAGAATGGCGGCAAATCCGGCCCGAGTGCAACGCGCGCCGCGCCTGTCAACGTGCCCATGTTGATCAGAAGATCGGGCTCGTCCTCGTCCGCCAGCGCCAAAGCATCGGCGAGAACGAGACGGCCTTCCGCATCG
Source organism: Pseudomonadota bacterium (assembly GCA_023423415.1). GTDB lineage: Bacteria > Pseudomonadota > Alphaproteobacteria > Rhizobiales > Xanthobacteraceae > Pseudorhodoplanes. The sequence goes on from JAFAFP010000064.1 coordinate 1,423, forward strand.
GTGTTGCCGATTTCGACCGTGATGCCCTTGCGGGACGGATAGACGTCGAGCGGACGGAACGCCGAGCCGGAAACCGAATTCTCGACCGCGGGAATGAGAACGCGCAGCGAGACCGGCAGCTTGCGATCCATGATCATGTGCGCAAGCGCAAGCACGGATGCCGCGCCGCCCATGTCTTTCTTCATCAGCAGCATGGCGCTGCTCGGCTTCAGATCGAGACCGCCGGTGTCGAAGCAGACGCCTTTGCCGACCAGCGTGACTTTTGGATGCGACCGGTCACCCCAGCGCAGATCGATCAGGCGGGGCGGGCGCGACGACGCGCGTCCGACAGCATGGATCAGCGGGAAATTGCTTAGCAGCAATTCATCGTCGGTGACGGCTTCGATCCACGCATCGTGACGTTCGGCGAGCAGTCGTGTCGCTTCATGCAACTCGGCAGGCCCCATGTCATTCGACGGCGTGTTGATGAGATCGCGTGCGAGAAATACGCCGTCAACGATGCGTGACAGGTCTGCCGCATCGGCGCCGGCTGGCGGCACCAGCCTGACGATCTTATCGTCGGCCTTGCGATAGCGATTGAAACGATAGCTGCCGAGCGCGAAGGCGATGGCCGCAACGCGCGCGTCGTGCGGATCGTTGGCGAAGCGATAGGTCCCCGCCGGCAGGAGACCGGGAAGGTTGCCGGGCAGGAACGGATTTGCGTTCGCTCCATTCTTCTCGATCCCGAACAGGATCGCAGCGATGCTGCCATCGGCGGCCGGCAGCGCCAGATAGCGGCCGGCCTTGGGCGCGAAACCGGCGGCATCCGCGAAGGCCTGCGAAGCGGCCGGCAGACCGGAGCGAACATCCTGCCAGTTCGATGCGGTGACAAACCAGATGGGAGTGGCCGCTTGGCCGGATTCGGCGAACACGTGATGCATGACGGGTGAATTCATGGGACTTTCTTAGCGGGTGGCGCGCTGTGTCGCCATTGGCAATGGGGCGTCTTAACCCCCCGTTAGGGTTAACAGTTTATTGAACGAAGCGTCTGGTGGCCGTTTCCGCCCCCGATCGAGGCGCGTCATGTATCGTAGCAAGTTCAAAGCCCCGCCCAAAACCTGTTTGCTGGCATCGATCGCCATTCTCGCGGCTTTCACCATGGCCGGCTGCCAGACCACCCGCACCGCGGATACGACTGGCTCAATCGGCTCGCCGACGACGCGTAGCGAAGCCGACTGGCGGCGGGATGTCGATGGCTGGGGCGCGCGCTATCGCAGCGATCCGAAGAATCCAGAGGCGGGAGTGAATTATGCGCAGGCGCTGCGGGCGACCGGACAGCGCGCGCAGGCCGTGGCCGTTCTGGAACAGGCCTCGATCCACAATCCGAACAACATGGCCGTACTCGGCGCCTATGGCCGGGCGCTGGCGGATATCGGCAATTTCCCGCAGGCGCTGGACGTACTGAGCCGTGCGCATACGCCGGATCAGCCGGACTGGCGCATCCTGTCGGCACAAGGCGCCGTGCTCGACCAGATGGGCCGGCATGACGAAGCGCGTCGCCATTACATGACCGCGCTGAAGATCGTGCCCGACGAGCCGTCGGTAATGTCGAATCTCGGATTGTCCTATGCGTTGTCGCGCAACCTGCGCGAAGCCGAGGACACGCTGCGGCGGGCGAGCGCATATAGCAACCGCGAGCCGCGCGTCCGCCAGAACCTGGCGCTGGTCGTCGGCTTGCAGGGACGCTTCAAGGAAGCGGAAGAGATCGTGCGGGCCGATCTGTCGCCGGAAGAGGCGGCGGCCAATCTCGACTATCTCAAGCACATGCTGGCGCAGGAAAACGCCGGCAAGAAGAGCAAGCAGGCGCAGCGTGCCGTGCGCCATGCGGCGGCGGTCGATAACTGACCGATCCTCACTGCATCGACATCACGCGAATGCCGGCCGGCCCGAGAATGACGATGAACAGGACCGGCAGGAAGAACAGGATCATCGGCACGGTCAGCTTCGGCGGCAGACTCGCCGCCTTCTTTTCAGCCTCCATCATGCGCATGTCGCGGTTTTCCTGCGCAAGAACGCGCAGCGTCTGCGCGAGCGGCGTGCCGTAGCGTTCGGCCTGTTGCAACGCCACGCAAACCGATTTGACCCCTTCGAGATCGGTGCGCTTGGCGAGATTGTCATAGGCCTGCCGGCGATCCGGCAAATAGGACAATTCGGCGGTGGTGAGCGTCAATTCCTCGGCGAGTTCGATCGACTGCGAGCCGATTTCGTTGCTGACCTTCTTGAAGGCGGCTTCGATCGACATGCCGGACTCGACGCAGATCAGCAGCAGATCGAGCGCATCCGGGAATGCGCGACGGATCGACAGTTGCCGTTTCTGAATCTTGTTTTTGAGAAACACCATCGGCATGTGCATGCCGAGATAGGTGGCGAACAGGCAGATCGCGAGCTTGATGGTGAACGGATAGGTCAGCTTCAGAACGAAGAACACATACAGCACGCTGATCACCAGGGCGGCGATCGGCATCACCATCCGGAAGAACAGAAACGTGACGTAGGGCGCCTGCCCGCGATAGCCGGCCTGGGTCAGCTTTTCGCGTGCTTCCTCCTGACCGACCCATTTGTTGAGCTGAAAGCGCTCGACCGCATTCTGCATGTATTGCTTGGGGCTTTGGCGCAGAGAGCCGCCGCGCGCCATCCGCTCGCGTTCGCGTTGCCGGATCTTTTCGCGTTCCACCGCGACCGCTTTCATGCGCTTGGGCAACGGATCTGACACCAGCAGCGGCATCGCCAGCGTCAGCACCGTTGCGATCGCGGCGACGCCGGCAAGCAGCATCGCCAGCAACTGGGTGTCTTGCAGGATGTTGATGAGGAACTGTGCCATTCAACGCTCCTCAGAAATCGAAGTTGATCATCTTTTTCATGACGAAACAGCCGAGCAGCATCCACAGGCCCGAGCCGGCCAGCATCAGTTGTCCGTTCGGATGGGTCCACAACAGCGAGATGTATTGAGGACTCGACAGCCACACGAGCAGCATCACCGCGATCGGCAGCGAACCGATGATGGCGGCTGAGGCTTTCGCCTCCATCGACATGGCCTGAATCTTCGCCTTCATCTTCTTGCGGTCGCGCAGCACCTTGGACAGGTTGCCGAGCGCCTCGGAAAGATTGCCGCCCGCCTTTTGCTGGATCGAGATGACGATGCCAAAGAAGTTGGCTTCCGGCAGCGGCATGCGCTCATAGAGTTTCTGGCAGGCTTCGCCGAGCGGAATGCCGATCGTCTGGGTTTCGAGAATGGTCTTGAACTCGCTTCTGACAGGCTCGGGCGCTTCCGCGGCGATCACCCTGAGGCTGTCGGCGAGCGGCAAACCGGCCTTGATGCCGCGAACGATGACGTCCACGGCGTCGGGAAAGACGTTGAGAAAGCGCGCTTCCCGCCGCTTCTTGAGCCATGACAGCATCCAGAATGGCAGTCCGAACGATGCGGCAAAGCCGATGCCCAGCGCCGCAAGCAGGCCAAGGCCAGAGCCGAGAACGGCAAGGAAGCCGACAATGCCGAAGGCGGCGGAAACGAGGATGTATTGCCGTTTCGACCAGCTCAGTCCGGCTTGGGATATGCGCTGCGCCAGCGACAGCTTGCTGTTCCTCTGCTGTCGCTGTTCGAGTTCTTTCAGCGTTTCCTCGACCTGTTCGCGGCGCGATTTCTGCACGCCGCGGGCCACGCGTTGCGTCGGCTGAACCTGCGCAACGCTCGCGGTGCGCTTCTGGACAACGCGTTCGCCGGACAAGAGCGGATAGACGAAAACCCAGGCGAGGCCACCGACGGCGATGGCCGCCAGGACGAACAGAAGCAGAGACTGGTTGAACTCGCCGAACATGGTCTCAACTCGCGAATTCGGCGTCGGCGACGATGCTGGCGTCGAGCGCCGCCGCGAGCCGCTTCTCTTCGCCGTAATAGCGTGCGCGATCCCAGAAGCGCGGGCGGCCGATGCCGGTGGAGCGGTGCCGGCCGATCAGGTTGCCATGCGCGTCTTCGCCCATCATCTCGTAAACGAACAGGTCCTGCGTGATGATGACATCGCCTTCCATGCCGAGCACTTCGGTGATGTGCGTGATGCGGCGTGAACCGTCGCGCAGGCGCGCAGCCTGGATGATGACATCCACCGAGGAACAGACCATCTCGCGGATGGTCTTGGACGGCAGCGCGAACCCGCCCATGGTGATCATCGATTCGATACGCGACAGCGCTTCGCGCGGCGAGTTGGCGTGCAGGGTGCCGAGCGATCCGTCATGGCCGGTATTCATGGCCTGCAGCAAGTCGAAGGCTTCGGGTCCGCGCACTTCGCCGACGATGATGCGTTCGGGCCGCATACGCAGACAGTTCTTGACCAGATCGCGCATCGTCACCTGGCCTTCACCTTCGAGGTTCGGCGGCCTTGTCTCAAGCCGCACGACATGCGGCTGCTGCAACTGAAGTTCGGCGGCGTCCTCGCAGGTGATGATGCGTTCGTCGTCGTCGATGAACTGGGTGAGACAGTTCAGAAGCGTCGTCTTGCCCGAACCGGTGCCGCCCGACACGATGGTGTTGACGCGGCAGCGTCCGATAATCTTCAGAATCTCGGCGCCTTCCGGCGTGATGGTGCCGAAGCGGGTCAACTGGTCAAGCGTCAGCTTGTCCTTCTTGAACTTGCGGATCGTCAGGGCGGGCCCGTCGATCGCCAGCGGCGGCACGATCGCGTTGACGCGGGAGCCATCGGGCAAACGCGCGTCGCAGATCGGCGAGGATTCATCGACGCGCCGGCCAACCTGGCTGACGATGCGCTGGCAGATATTCAGAAGTTGCTGGTTGTCGCGGAAGCGGATGCCGGTTTTGTTGATCTTGCCGGCGACCTCGATATAGACCGTGCCGGAGCCGTTCACCATGATGTCGGCGATGTCGTCGCGTGCGAGCAGCGGCTCCAGCGGTCCATAACCGAGAACGTCGTTACAGATGTCGTCGAGCAGTTCCTCCTGCTCGGAGATCGACATCACCACGTTCTTGATGGCGATGATTTCGTTGACGATGTCGCGAATTTCCTCGCGCGCGGAATCGGCATCCAGCCGCGCCAGTTGCGCAAGATCGATCGCCTCGATCAGCGCGCCGAAGATCGTGCCCTTGACCTCGTAATAGGATTCCGAGCGCTGGGTGTCGGTCGCAAGAAGCGGCCCGGTCTTTTGCGGTGTGAGCGGCGCCTGAAGAAGCGGCGCGCCAAGACCCGCCGAAGGCAGCGGCGCGCGTCCCTCCTTCGCGGATGGAGCCGATTGCGGCGCCAGCGGCGGGGATGGCACAGGCGCGGGCGCCGGGGCCGGGCTCGCGCCGCTCGGCGCGCTCGGGGCCGGAGCGGGGCTTGGTGCTGATACGTTACGCTTCCCAAACACGACTCAACTACTCCGTACGATCAGGCCGATTTCTTGCGAAGCCTCTGCAAGATCGGTCCAAACAATCCGCCGCGGGATTTCTTGTTCTCGGTGCGCCCAGTCGTCACTTGCGCGAGCTGCCGGAATGTTTCCGCGACCTTGTGGCTGCTTGAGACTTCCGCGATCATCTGGCCGTTATTTGCGGCGGTTCCAAACAATTGCGGCTCAAACGGGATGATGGCCACCGGATCGTCATCCAGCGCCTTTGCGAAATCTGCCGACTTGATCTCCGGGCGCTTCGGCACGCCCACCTGATTGAGAACGTAGAATGGACGGTGATCGTTGGTCCGCGCCGCCTTCAGGAAATCGACGAGATTCTTGGCGTTGCGCAGGCTTGCGAGATCGGGCGTCGCAACGATCAGGATATCGTCGGCGGCGAGCAGCGTGCGCTGGGTCCATCCGGTCCATTGATGCGGAACATCGAGCACGATGCAGGGCACCGTCGCCCGCAAGGAATCGAAGATCGCGTCAAACGCTTCGGCGCCGAAGTCATAGACCCGCTCGAGCGTGGCCGGCGCAGCCAGCAGGCTGAGATTGTCGGAGCATTTCGCCAGCAGCCGATCGACGAAATTGGTGTCGACACGTTCCGGCGAGAAGACGGCGTCGGCGATGCCTTGCGGCGGATCCTGATTGTAATCCAGCCCCGCCGTGCCAAAGGCGAGGTCGAGATCGGTTACGACCGAATCGAGCGACAAATCGCGGGCGATCGACCAGGCGATATTATGCGCAACCGTCGATGCGCCGACGCCGCCCTTGGCGCCGACCACAGCCAGAATGCGTCCGACCGGCTTCGCATCGGGCGCGGAGTAAAGGCCACAGACCGATCGTACGATATCCAGCGTGTTGATGGGCGAGATCAGGTAGTCGCTGATGCCGCGGCGGACCAGCTCACGATACAACGACACGTCGTTGTGCCGGCCGATGACGATCACGCGGGTGCCCGGATCGCAGACTTCAGCCAGGGCATCGAGACCGGCCAGAACCGCGTCCGGCTGCTGCTCGAATTCGAGGATGATCACATTGGGCGTCGGCGCCGAGCGATAGGCTTCCGACGCCGCGGCCATGCCGCCCATCTGGATCTTGAGGTGAGCCTTGGCCATGCGGCGATCTTCGCCGGCGGCCTGCACCGCGGCGGCGGTCTCAACCGACTCGCAGAAGGCCTGAATCGAAATGCGCGGCGCCGGCGCGATGTGCTCGTCGCGCGCCGGCAATTCGGTCGCCGGTGGATTTTGGGCAGCGGTCTGAAGGGCGTTTGTCATTATCGGCCAACGTCGCTCAGAGTACCGTTATTGGCGTTCGGATAGATCGTTTCAGGGCTTTGACCGACGCGATATTTCTCCAGCACAGTCGTTCGCCGCGATCTCCACACGGATGCTTCACCGCGCGGTTGAACGAGATCGGCGGGCTCTGCGACCATCGCGGCAAGATTGCGTTGATTGGCGCAGCCGAGATTCCAGTATGGCCTGTTCTCGTTGTAGATCAGCTCGGGTCCAGGTCCGAGATCGGCTGGCCACAGGCCGCAGGGGCCGGCTTCCGCCATGATCCTCGGATAGTTCAGCCGGATCGTGGGAAGAAGAGCCGAATTCTCCGGTTGATAGGCGCGCGTCACCACAGTTCGCGGCGGCATTCCCGATGCCGCGAGAATGGCGTTGATTTCTCGCACCGCCTCCGATGCCGCGAACTGGTTGGGCGAGCCCTTGGGCACGTCGATCACAATGCCGCCGGTGGATTCGGTCTTCCATGATTTGGCAAAGGCCAGCACTTCGGAGCGCTGGGTCGGATTCAGCGCGCCACGGCTGTTGCCTACGAAGACTTCCACCGAGCGCGTGCCTTCGCGCACGCCGATCTGGTGGCGCTTGCGATAATCGTTCGGGACATCGAGCGTTTCCTTCGCTCGATAGGTGTTGCAGCCGACGAGAGCGGAGGTGATCAACAAAAGGCTCAAGATACGAATCATCGTTTTCACGCCGCGCGGTTCGCCGATCGGGAAACTCTGCACTGACATCGATCGTCTCCTCATGCGACGCTCAATCGAGAATGAAGCCATATTGACCGCGATAGGTCCGGTTTGGATCGACTCTGCCGGCAATGCCGTAGAGCTTGTTCAGACGGCCCAGGAACACAGCCGACGGATCGGCGGTGTCGGCATAGCCATCATCCGGGCGCGAAAGGTCTTTTGGAGCGGTAGGCCGCACCACATAGGGCGTGACCAGGATCATCAGTTCGGTTTGCCGGTTGTTGTAGTCACGGCTCTTGAACAGCGTGCCGAGGATCGGAAGCTGCAACAGGCCAGGGAAGCCGTTGATCTGCTGCTTGGTCTGCTCCTGGATCAGGCCGGCCAGCGCCAACGAACCGCCAGAGGGGATTTCAACCGTGGTATCGGCGCGCCGCACGCGCAGCGCCGGGATCGTAAAGCCTGCCGTCACGATCGCGCCTTCGGTGGAAAGCTCGGATACTTCGGTCGTGACCTTCAGGCTGATACGCCCTTCCGCCAGAACGACAGGCACGAAAGCAAGACTGACACCGAATTTCTTGAACTCGACCGTGTTCTGACACTGATTGGAGCCGGGCGGATTACAGCTCACGCCGGAGATGACCGGGAATTCGCCGCCGGCGAGGAAGTTCGCCGATTCACCGGAAATCGCTGTCAGGTTTGGTTCGGCCAGCGTGCGGACGATGCCGGCGCGCTCCATCGCGCGCAACGTTGCATTGACCGAACGGAACGAGCCGGTGACGTGATTACCGGGAACCAGTGGGCCGCTGTTCACCGGGAAGGGAGTGGTATTGTTGAAATTGATGACCGCGGAACCAATGCCGAACGAACCGTTCAGATCGACGCCAAGCTGCTTGATCACGTCGCGCTGCATCTCCGCGACGGTGACGCGCAGGTTGATCTGATCGCGACCCCGGACGGTGATGGCGTTCACGACATTGATGCCTTGGCTGACCATCGGCTGAGCGGTGCCTTTGTTCAGCAGACGTCCGGCGATTTCAAACGCGGTTTGAGCGTCAGCCGGTGTGTCGGCGATGCCCGACAGCACGACGCCTTCGGCGCCCAGGGCCTCCACGCGAATATCGGCGTGCGGCAGCACCTGACGGATCGCTTCGCGAATACCGTTCAGATCGCGCTTCACGGCGATATCGAAGCCGGCGATCTGGCGGCCCTCCGCATCGAAGAAGAAGATGCTGGTTTGACCGACCTTGACGCCGATCATGTAAGCCCGCCGGGCCGACCGGACCACGGCATTGGCGATTGTGGGATCGGCCACGAGCACGTCCTTGGCGTCGCGCGGCAGGTCGATCACCACAGCTTTGCCGATGCCGAGCGAAACCGGGCGGGAGCTTGTTTCGCTGCCGACGACCGATATGACCGGGCCATTGGGTTCCGCCGCGGCGGCAGGAAGGCTCGCAACCAAGGGAAGGGTTGCGAGCGCAATGGCGATCCATCGAGAGATCGAGGTCTCGTTCGCCATGAAGCGGTTCCTTGCTGGTCTCATCATTTCGGCGTTGCGGTTGTGCTGATGCCAAAGCGAACGATGTTGATGCTGCGTTTGGCGTTGTCGGTATCGGCGCCGTCATCGGCGTTTTTGGCTGTGTCGACGATGCTGCGAAGGGCAAGAGACAAGGTGCCGAGCTGTTTTCCGAGCGCCAGCGTCTCGACCTGCCGCGAGGACAGTTCAAGGGTCACCGTTTTGCCGAGCATGGTCTTCTGCCCGTTCTTGTCTTCGACGGTCTGATCGATGGCGAGAACGCGAACATTCGAGAGAATGGTCTCGCTCGTATAAATCTCCGTCTCCTTCTTCATCTTTTCTTCGGCTTCCCGATCGCGCCGTGTGAGGATCACATCCACGTGGTCTCCCGGAATGACGAAGCCGCCGGCACTGGTCTCGGGGGAGATTTCGGTCGCGACGGCGCGCATGCCGCTCGGCAGCACGGCAGCGAGATAACCTGCGGCATTGGCCTTGATCAGGCGCGATTCGATGATCGGCTCGCCGGCATAGAACGTGCCGCGCACGATCGAACCGGACAGTTGCTCGATCGCGTCGGGGCGATCGGTCTTGCGGACGAAATTCGGTCCGGCGGACGCGGCCGGCCACAATTGCCAGCGCAGTTGATCCGGCTTGACCGCAGTGCCGAGGTCAATGTCCGAATTGGCGACCAGGACATCGACGGTCTCGAGCTGAGCCACGGGCGCTGGCGCGGGCGCAGGCTTGTCCGAGCGGCCGGCGAGCAGCGCGGCAAGGCCACCGGCCGCGACCGCGATTCCCAGCACCACGAGACGTGCGGCTTTCATACGCTTCACTTTCCGCAAATGACGCAACCGGCCGGTTGGTGGCCGTGAAGGTAGTTTCACCACCCAAACGTCAATTCGTGGTTAATGACCCGTTTGCAAACCAGGTTAATTTTGTTTGAAAGGCCGTGCTTTACAGGCCCAGTGGCCGCATCCAGATCGTGTTCGGATAAACGGCGAGCGCAGCCGTCGCGAGGGCGATGCCATAGGGCACGCCGGTGTCCACCCGATGCAACCGGGCGGCCCAATCCTGCTTCTGCAGCATGGCCGGCAGCGGCAGGGTGCGGAAGCGGATGAGCAGCAGCGTCAGCACGCCGCCAAAGATCGAGGCATAGAGCAGGTAGTTCAGTAGCGGATCGAAACCGAGCCACAGCGCGGTCGCCGCGGCCAGCTTCGCATCGCCGCCGCCGATCCAGCCGCAGGCAAAGAGCGTGAACGTCACGGCCAGAACCGCGAGGCCCGCGCCAAGATGCGAGAGAATGTCCGCGCCGCTCATGCCGATCAGCGCAGCCATGACGGCGAAACCGGCGATCAGGATCAGCGACACACGATTGGAAATCGTCATCGTGAACAGATCGCTGCAGGCGGCGAACGCCATCAGCAGGGGAAACAGGCAAAGCCGGATCGCGTCGGTCAGCATCATCGTCATGGCGGCACGTGCGTTGGAGCTAGGATGCAAAAACTAGCCAAAAACTAGCATTGAGCTGTTGCCGGATGGTTAGCTAACGAGGCATCGCAAAAAAGACGACGCCGCGCCCACCGTTTTTGCAACTGGCGGACGCGGCGCTACATGCTGCTGCGTGATTACTTCAGGCCGTCCTGCACAGCCGTGAACTTCGTGAGCAGGTTGCCACCGATGCCCTGCAGGACGCCGATGATGACGACGGCGATACCGGCGGCGATCAGGCCGTATTCGATGGCAGTGGCACCCGACTCGTCACGAATGAATTTCTTGAAGGTGGACATTGTTGTTCGCTCCGTTGAGACAGCTTTTGAACCAGTGTTGAACCAGGTTTGTGAACCAGACAGCCGGGGCAACCGGCAGTGACGCGAAGCTAGCAGGTGCGTTTGAAAAAACTGTAAGACCGATATCCTGGAATTCGTGATCGCGGTTCAGATGTTGTTAAGCATGCGACGTCTGCCGGCATCAACAAAAAAGCTCCGGAGCGACCGGAGCTTTTTTCGTCGGACTATTGCTCGTGCTCAATTGAGAAGCGTCTGCGTGATTTCCATCGTGGTTGAGAGCTTTCGGCCAATGCCTTGAACCACAGCGATAATCGCAACGGAAATGCCGGCGGCGATGAGCCCGTATTCGATCGCGGCCGAAGCCGATTCATCGCGTGCAAATCGGATGATGAGGTTCTTCATGATGCGTTTCTGTCCGCGCTCTGTGAGCTTGAGGGGTGCGCTTTTTTCGATGGCCGGACGCTATCAAGGGGCTCTTGCGAGCGCATTAACCGGAATGAAATTGCCGAAAAATGTCCCTCTGATTTGCGTGGTGGTTAAGGAAAGTTTGAATCAACTTGCGTTCCGCGGGACGAGTTCCATCTGTCAGGAGCACGTGGTCGAAATTGCCGACAATTGCGTCGATGTGATTGGCGGTTCATTCACCATTTTTCAGTGAAGTCTCGATAGGTATTATCTCTACCGTCGCATTGAGCGATGGCGTGTAGTGTGCGTGAGTGCGGAGTAGAGACATGTCCGGCGGTGTCGGCCCTGGCGAATTCATTCGCCGCATGGCGCAAGTGGCGTCGATCGGCGCCGCCGTTCTTTCGGTCTCGCCGGCTCTCGCCGATGGCGCTGCAGACGGCTCCCTCAATCTCGTGCTCGATCAGGCCAGATTGGTGAAACTGCCGGAACGGGTGGCCACCATCGTCATCGGCAATCCGCTGATCGCCGACGCTTCGCTGCAGCCGGGCGGCCTTCTGGTCATGACCGGCAAGGGCTACGGCACCACCAACTTCATTGCGCTGGACCGCAAGGGCAACGCGCTGTTGGAGAAGAAAGTGCAGGTGCGCGGTGCGGATCTGGGCAACGTGGTCGTCTATAAGGGCGTCAACCGCGAAACCTATAGCTGTACGCCAATTTGCCAGCCGCGGGTGACGCCGGGCGATTTCCAGCAATTCTTTACGCAGTCGCTGGCGCAGACCACCGCACGCAGCACTCAGGCCTCGGCGATGTCATCGCGTTGACCGCGGTCGGCTGATGGTTTCCATTGCGTAAATTTCGCCCCGCATTTTGTCGGCAATCGGCGCAACGGTTCGACAATACGATTCCGTTAAAAAGCTCGTGGGTCGCCACATTCCCGGTTCGGCCATCACGGGTAGCCGCATGCTCAGACGATTGAGAGCGAAATTGCTGCCGCTGCATGCGGCGATGCCAAAGGTGTGCCGCAGATTCATCGCGCGCAAGGATGGGGCGACGGCCGTTGAATTCGCAGTGATCGCGGTGCCGTTTCTGGTCTTGCTCTTCGCGATCCTGGAAACCGCACTGGTCTTCTTTGCCGGACAGGTTCTGCAGACCGCCGCAGCGGATTCGGCGCGGCTGGTCCTGACCGGTCAGGCGCAAAAGCAGAACATGACTCACGCCAAGTTCGCAGACGAGGCGTGCGCCCGCGTGTATGCATTGTTTCAGTGCGGCGGCGACGGCGGGATTCAGGTCGATGTGCGGACCTATTCATCCTTTGCCGATATCAACAACAACAAGCCGATCAATGCGAACAAGCAGCTCGATCTCACGCCGACATTTCAGCCCGGCGGGCCGGGCCAGATTGTCGTTGTGCGGCTTCTCTATCAATGGCCGATCCATCTGTCATTTTTCGGCTTCAACATGTCCGATCTGACCGGAGACAAGCGGCTGCTGATCGGCACCGCCGCATTCAGAAACGAACCCTTCCCTGCCACCGGCCAATCTTCCCAGTGAGTTGCGGCGATGCGTTCTTTCAGCTCTCTCATGCCTCAATGGTTGTCGCGGCGTCTGTCCCGGTTCGCGCAGGACGATCGCGGCGTCTCAGCGATCGAATTTGCGCTCATCCTGCCGCTGATGGTCGCGCTGTATTTCGGTTGCGTTGAGGCGTCGCAGGGTGTTGCGATCGATCGGAAAGTCACGTTGACCGCACGGACGGTGGCCGATCTCGTCGCACAGGTATCGACGATTGACACCGCCGGCATTGACGCGGCGCTTGGCGCATCGACAACGATCCTCGCCCCCTATTCGACCGCCAATGCCATCGTCACGGTGTCCGTGGTCAATATCGATAAGAATGGCGATGCCAAGGTTGTCTGGACCAGGTCAACGAATGGCGCGACGGTGCGCAGCCCTGGCCAGTCCGTCAACGTGCCGGACGCATTGCGGACGCCCAATACGTCCCTGGTCTGGGGCGAAACGTCCTATAATTTTACGCCGACGCTCACCTATGTGATGACCGGCCCGATGACGTTGAGCGATCAGATTTTCATGCGGCCGCGTCTGTCGGAAACCGTCACCAAAACCGGCTAGAGCGTTTTCGAGCGAAGTGGGTACCGGCTTCGCGTGAAGAAAACGCGTCAAAATATGAAACGAGAGACCCGGCTTTGATTCCATCAAAGCCGGAACGGCTCTAGGGAATTGGCAGGCTTGTCGTCGATTTGATGTTCTCCATCGCAAAGCGCGATGTGACATTCTTCAACGGCGAGGCTGCGATCAGTTTCTTGTAGAACAAGTCGTAGGCCTGCATGTCGGTGACGACCACACGCAGCATGTAATCGACGTCGCCGGCCATCCGGTAGAATTCCATCACTTCCGGCATCGCGCTGACGGTTGAGGCGAACTGGCCCAGCCAGCTTTCGGAGTGATCGTCGGTTTCGACCGACACGAACACGGTGATGCCCAGGCCGACCTTTTTCTGATCGACAATGGCGACCCGCTTCTGGATCACGCCCTCGGCCTCCAGGCGCTGGATGCGTTTCCAGCACGGGGTCGAAGACAGGCCAACCCGCTGGCCGATTTCGGCCACCGAGAGAGAAGCATCCTCCTGAAGGGTCAAAAGGATCTTGCGATCAATCGCGTCGAGTTGATGCATTGGAAAAATATTCCAAGATTTGGGTCTTATTCCTGATATAAATAGAAAATATTTCTATGTAAAGACAAATTTGTTAGCTTTGATTGCCGAGCAGCCGTCGGACCGGTTTTCGTCGCCTGACGACTATCCTTCCAGGACAGCGCTCCCCCGTTCGACGAAAGCGCGGATGATGTGATGCGCGATCGCGACCGGCGGCGGCGTGCTCAGACCGTCCGGGTGCTGGCGCAACAGCATGGCCGCGGCCTCGTCACGTGAGAACCAGCGGGCGTCTTCCAGCTCGTTCGTGTCGACGGTGATCGTTTCGGAAATCGCTTCCGTATGGCAGCCGATCATCAGCGACGACGGGAACGGCCAGGGCTGCGATGCGAAATACTTCACATGCCCGCAAACGATACCGGCTTCTTCCAGCGTCTCGCGCCGGGCCGCCTCTTCCATGCTTTCCCCCGGTTCGATGAAGCCGGCAAGGCAGGACCACATGCCCTGTCCAAAACGCGCTTGCCGGCCCAGCAGGCATTGGTCGCCCCGGATAGCCAGCATGATGACGACCGGATCGGTGCGCGGAAAATGCTGGCCGTGACATTGTGGGCAATCGCGCCGCCAGCCGCCCTGCACGACATCGGTCTTGTGCCCGCAGTTCGAACAGAAGCGATGCCGTGCATGCCAATGCAACAGCGCCTTGGCTTCGGCCAGCGGCGCAAGATGCTCGGGCGCAACAAGCCCCTGAACCGCAATCGAACGAAGATCGGTCACCACGTATCGCGCGTCGTTTTTTATCGCATCGACAAGATCGGGAATAATGGCAAGCCCGAAGCGAGCGGCTTTGTCATGCAGACCGAGGAAGATGCGCTCGGGAGCCAGAAGAGCATCTCCGTTCGTCCCCGCGAAAGCGGGGATCCAGGCACTTTTCGTAAGATCTGGATTCCCGCTTTCGTGGGAATGAACGGGGTTTGGAGTGCTCGCGGATACCAAAGAATCGAGTTCATCTGGCCGGAACATCGGATCGCAGGTGTCGCTTGATGTCTTCAAGATCACCATCTCGCCGCTGACGAGATAGCAGCCGCATGTTTCGTCCGATGCGCAGGCATCGAGGAAGGCAAGGTCGTTGCGGTGTTCTGCTGCACGCGTGACGATACTGTCGATATAGCCGAGCTGTGGCCACGGGCCGAAGTCGAGTGCCTTTTGCATCGTTAATGCACTTCCTGTTTGCGCTCGTGCTCTCCGCACCCGCTCATTCCCGCGAAAGCGGGAATCCAGTCTTGTTGCTCCTGGGTCCCCGCCTTCGCGGGGACGAGCGGAGAAAAATGGCCGGTGTTCATCATTGATTACGACACCCAGAGCGTCTTGCGCATTGCGGCCATGAACCGGTCGAGTTCGGCGGGGTCATGATCGAGCGGTGGCACCTGACCCCAAACAGGCTTGGGCCACGCCGCGTCAGTCTTGCGGCGGGCAATCAGGTGGACGTGCAACTGCGGCACCGCATTGCCGAGGGCGGCAACATTCAGCTTGTCGCATTTGGTCACCTCCTTGAGCGCGCGGCCGGCGCGGGTGATTTCAACCATGAGCTGAGCCTGTTCCACCTCGTTCAGGTCGGTGATCTCGACAATGTCCGGCCGGCGCGGAACCAGTAGCAGCCAGGGATAATTGGCGTCGTTGATGATGAGGACGCGCGACAGCGCCATGTCGCCAAGCAGGGTGGTGTCCCGCTCAAGTTGCGGGTGCAGCGACCAGCCTTCCGAATTCATGTGAATATCCAACGTATTGCGGGGGCGGCACGTTATCACGGCCGCGCCGGTTATGCTTGCTTTCGGACGCCATAGGCCCGATATACAGCGCGGGAGGTTGGCGGTGGGCGAGCCACTCGCCAACCGGGTCAGATCCGGAAGGAAGCAGCCCTAACGAGCTCCGGTTCGGGTCGCTCGTCAGCCTCCCACTTAGCCTTTGTGACGGTGGCCGCGCCGCGTGCCGGTGCCGCGGACCCGCAAGCCCCGGACGGATATGAGCGACACCGAAAATCGTTCGTCGGATCAGGCTGCGCCACAGGCGACAGCCGACACGGCGTCCGGTTACCGGGTTCTGGCGCGCCGTTACCGCCCATCCACATTCGCCGATCTGATCGGCCAGGATGCGATGGTGCGGACCGTCTCCAACGCATTCGAGACCGGACGCATTCCGCAGGCCTGGATCCTCACGGGCGTGCGCGGGGTCGGCAAGACCACCACGGCGCGTATTCTGGCTCGCGCGCTCAATTACGAATTGCCGGATGGCTCGATCAAAGGGCCGACCATCGAGATGCCCGTCATGGGCGAGCATTGCCAGGCGATCATCGAAAGCCGTCACATCGACGTGCTGGAGATGGACGCGGCGTCGCACAATGGCGTCGACGATGTTCGCCAGATCAACGATGCGGTGCGCTACGCACCGGTGAGTGCGCGCTACAAGGTCTATATCCTCGACGAAGTTCACATGCTGTCGACGGCAGCCTTCAACGCGCTGCTGAAGACGCTGGAAGAACCGCCGCCGCACGCCAAATTCGTGTTCGCCACGACCGAAATCCGCAAGGTGCCGATCACGGTGTTGTCGCGCTGCCAGCGCTTCGACTTGCGGCGCGTCGATGGCGATCTGCTGGTGCGGCATCTGTCGAACATCGCCGGCAAAGAAAACGTCCAGGTCGAGACCGAGGCGCTGGCGCTGATCGCGCGTGCGGCCGAAGGCTCGGTGCGCGATTCGCTGTCGCTGTTCGATCAGGCGATCGCGCATGCCGCGGGTGAAGTGCGCGCCGAAGACGTGCGGCAGATGCTGGGGCTCGCCGACCGTGCCCGCGTCGTCGATCTGTTCGAGATGCTGCTGCGTGGCGATATCGCCTCGGCGCTGAAGGAATTGCGCGATCAATACGATTCCGGCGCCGATCCCGCTGTTGTTCTGTCTGACCTTGCCGAATTCACGCATTTCGTCACCCGCGTGAAGCTGGTGCCGTCGGTTGCCGACGATCTGTCGCTCAGCGAAGCCGAGCGTACGCGCGGCAAGAGCTTCGCGGCGTCGTTGTCGATGCGCGTGCTCGCGCGGACATGGCAGATGCTGCTGAAAGGCATGACCGAAGTGCAGCAGGCGGGCCGGCCGATCGCGGCGGCTGAAATGCTGCTGGTCCGCATTGCCTATGCCGCCGATCTGCCGACGCCGGACGATGTGATCCGTTCGCTCGGCAATGGTTCGGCCATCGAAGGCGCGCCGGCCTCCGCGCCGCGCGGCAATGGCGGCGGCGCGGCAATGTCCTTCGCCAATGCCACATCCGCGGGCGCCGGGATGGCGCCGCGCGTTGACGCACCGCGCGGTGTTCCGCGTGCATCCGGTGCTGCGCCGGCCTTGAGCATCGTGCCGCGTTCGGTGGAGCAGCCGGCGGCCCAGCAAGGTATCGTCATCAGGAATTTCGACGAGCTGGTGAAGCTCGCGATCGAGAAGCGCGATCTGAAGATCAAGACGTCGCTCGAACGCGACGTGCGCCTCGTGCGCTGTGAGGACGGTGCGCTCGATATCGCGCTCGAAGCCGGTGCGTCGCCGGCGCTGATCAACGAATTGCAGTCCAAGATTTCGGCGTGGACCGGCAAGAAATGGTTCGTCAGCGTCTCCCGCGAGGCCGGCGAGCCCACACTGAAGTCGCAAGCCGAAGCGCGCGAGGCCGACCTGAAGCGCGGCGTGCGCAGCGATCCGCTGGTGCAAGCGGTGCTGGAACGCTTTCCCGGAGCCGAAATTGTCGCAGTACGGCCGCGCGAGGTTGATCCGGTGCCGCCGGACGGCGATATGCCGTTCGAGGACGACAACGATATGGACGACGAAAGGTAAGACATGGTCGATTTCATGGGCATGATGAAGAAGGCCAGCGAGCTGCAATCGAAGATGCAGGCGATGCAGGCCGAGCTCGAAGCGGTCGAGGTCGAAGGCGTGTCCGGCGGCGGTGTCGTGACGGTGATCATGTCCGGCAAGGGTGAGCTGAAGGGCGTGAAGATCGACGACACGCTGATGAAGCCGGAAGAAAAGGAAATCCTGGAAGATCTTCTGGTCACCGCACATGCCGACGCTCGTAAGAAGTCGGAAAGCGTGATGGCCGAAAAGATGAAGGGCCTGACCGGCGGCCTGCCGTTGCCGCCTGGGTTGAAGCTGCCGTTCGGATGAGCACGCAAGACGACGACTATCTGGTCAAGCCCGATCCGCATGATCCGCGGCTGACGGAGCGCGTTCGCGGTGTCGATCAGACCGGCGCCGAGATCGAGACCGTCGTCACGGTCGAGCGCGCGCTGACGATCTTTCTGAATTCGCAGGAGATCGTCACGGCGATGACGATCGGCGATCATCCCGACTATCTCGCCATCGGCTATCTGCTCAATCAGGGCATGCTGCAGCCGGACGATATCGTCACCGAGGTCGATTACGACGAGGAATTGTCGGTTGTGGTCGTGCGCACCGAGCGGCAGACCGATTACGAAGAGAAGCTGAAGAAGAAGGTGCAGACCTCGGGTTGCGCGCAGGGCACGGTGTTCGGCGATCTGATGGAAGCGCTGGAGAATGTCACGCTGCCGGCGACGGAATTCCGCACGTCATGGCTTTATGCCTTGACCAGCAAGATCAACACCACGCCGTCGCTGTATCTGGAAGCAGGCGCGATCCACGGCTGCGTGCTGGCGCATGAGGACCGGCCGCTGGTCTATATGGAAGACGTCGGCCGCCACAACGCGGTGGACAAGATCGCCGGCTGGATGTTCCGAGAGAAGGTCGCGCCGCAGGACAAGATTTTCTATACGACTGGCCGCCTGACATCGGAAATGGTGATCAAGACCGTGCGCATGGGCATTCCGATTCTGGTTTCGCGTTCCGGGTTCACTGCATGGGGCGTTGATCTGGCGCGAAAGGCCAACCTGACGCTGATCGGCCGCGCGCGTGGCAAGCGCTTTACCGCGCTCGCCGGTCTCGAGCGCATCGTGTTCGATCAGGACCTCAGCTATGTCGAGGAAGAAAGCGCAAAGCATCGTCGCAAGGCGGCGATGCATGATGATTGATCAGGAATGTCTACGTCTGTGAGTCCCTCCACACTTGGTCTTGTTCTCGCTGGTGGCCTTGCGCGCCGCATGGGTGGTGGCGACAAGGCGCTGATTGACATCGGCGGCCGCGCCATTCTCGATCGCGTGCTCGAGACGCTCGCACCGCAATGCGACGACATCATCCTCAATGCCAATGGCGATCCGCAACGCTTTGCGCGATTCGGCCTTCCCGTGGTGGCGGATGATATTCCCGATTTCGCAGGACCGCTGGCCGGCATTCTCGCCGGTCTTGAGTGGCTCGTTGCGCATCGTCCCGATGTCGAGTGGATGGTGAGCGTTCCGGGCGATTGTCCGTTCCTGCCGTCCGATCTGGTTGCGCGGCTTCACGCCGTGCGCGCCGAAGCGGGCACCAAGCTCGCCTGCGCACGTTCGGGCGATTGGCGGCATCCCGTCGTCGGGTTGTGGCACACGTCGTTGCGCGATGATCTGCGTCACGCGATCGTGGTGGAGGACCTGCACAAGATCGAAGTGTGGACCGCGCGCCATGGCATCGCCATTGCGGAATGGCCGGACACGCCGTTCGATCCGTTCTTCAACGTGAATACGCCGGAGGATCGTGCGCGCGCGAACGAGATCGCGAACGGTCTTCAGGTTTTTGGTTGACGCGTTTTCTTCACGCGAACCGGTATCCACTTCGCTCGAAAACGCTTTAACCGGTGAGGACGGCGTAGGGGAGGAAGCCGACGATCGCGCCCGGCGCGATATCCGTGGTCTCCTCGCTCAGCTCCACAAGGCCGTCGGTTTCCGTCAACGACGTGATGATGCCAGCGCCTTCCTGTCCGTATTTGACGGCTTCGACCATGCCGTCATCAGCGCGCTTCAACGTGACACGGACATACTCGCGGCGGCCCTTCTTCTTGCGATAGCCAAACGCGGTCCGCACCGGCAGTGCGACCAGCGGCACGGGATCGGCGCCGGACAGCCGCATGATCAGCGGCCGCACGACGCGCACGAAGGTCACGAACGCGGCCGCCGGATTGCCGGGCAAGCCGACGAAGGCGGCGTTGGTGTCTGCGCTTTTGCCGGAAATGACGCCCATGGCCACAGGCCGCCCCGGTTTGATCGCGACGCGCCAGAATACCAGCGTGCCGATCGCCTCGACGGCGCTGCGCACATGATCGGCTTCCCCGGCAGAGACGCCACCGGATGTCAGCACGAGATCGTGGCCGTCGGCCGCAGCTTTCAACGCCTCACTGAGTTTCGCCGGATCGTCGGGCAGGATGCCGAGGTCGGTGGTCTCTGCGCCGAGACTTTCGATCAAACCGGCCAGCAACGCGCGATTGGCGTCATAGAGCGTTGCACGGCGCAGCGGCTGACCGGGTTCGACCAGCTCGTCGCCGGTCGAAAACAATGCAACGCGGATGCGTCGTCGCACGGTCAATTCCGTTAGTCCCAAGGCGGAAGCGAGTGCGACATCGGCAATCGACAGAATGCGCCCGGCCGGCAGAACGATAGAGCCTGCGCGCACATCTTCACCGGCAAGGCGGCGATTGGCGCCGACTTTCAATCCCGGCGGCACGAACACCACGCCATCTTCGGTGCGCACGTCTTCCTGCATGAACACCGTGTCGGCGTCGTCCGGCATCGGCGCGCCGGTGAAGATGCGAATCGCGGCGCGCGGCGGCAGCGGCTGAGCCGCGGCGCGTCCGGCGGTGATGCGCTCGGCGATGACGAGCTTGGTGTCTGCTTGCGGATCAAGATCAGCATGACGCACCGCGTATCCGTCCACTGCGGAATTATCGAATGGCGGCAGGTTGATCGGCGCCGCGATGTCCATTGCCAGTGTGCGACCGCGTGCTTTCGATAATGGAACGATGTCGGTTTCAGCGACCGGCGTAATGCGCTCGGCGATGATGCGTTCGAGATCATCGACCGGAAGCATCGGCCCGGAGAACGCAAAACAATCGTCGGTGAGCTGCGCCATCAGATCGCGTCCGCGTGGACCTTCACGTCGGTGATCGGGATCGCTTTCGCCAGCAACAGATCGGCGATGCTTTCGATATCATTGAGATCGACGACGGGCACTGTTGCATGGGGCAGCGGTGTGTCGGACGCGATCGCTACGATCCAGCGATCGTCCGGATGAAGCAGCGGCTTGTCGTTCTCGACACGATGGATTTCAAGCTTCGGAAACGGTTCGCGCTTGAAGCCCTCGACAAGCACCAGATCGACATCCGACAGTTTGGCGAGCAGTTGCGGTAATTCCGGCTCCGGTGCGCCACGCAATTCATGCATCAGCGCCCAGCGGTTGCCGGACACGACGAGAACTTCGGTCGCGCCGGCGGAGCGGTGTTCGAACGAGTCCTTGCCCGGACGGTCAACATCGAATGCATGATGCGCGTGCTTGAGCGTGGACACGCGTTTGCCGCGCGCTGTCAGACACGGGATGACCTTCGTCAGCAACGTGGTTTTGCCGGAACCGCTCCAGCCGGCGAGGCCGATAATGCGCATACGAGACTTCTTTACTGCAAGAACGACCGGTAACGTTATCGCCGGACGATCTGAAGGTGAACCGGAATCCGCGTCGAAAAATGATTCATCGGCTGGACGCATACTCATCATCGGCCGGACGCATACCAAGTGCTTCAATGCGTTTGCGGGTGCTCTCGTCGCGCAGGACCGCGAGGAATGCGCGGACGGCGGGCCGGTCCTTGCGGCTGTTCACGACAAGGAAATCGTATTCCTCAGGCGCGACAGGCAGGAACGACAGGCCGTACATGCGCGCGACCGGTTCGATGGCGAAGCCCCAGTCGGCGCGGGCCTGCGCAATCGCGGCGGCGACGGCGTTGTGCGACTTCGGCTGATTGGCATAGCCGGGCGGGCGCGCGCCTTTCAGCTTCTGATCGATCAGCACGCGCGTGCCGGAGCCGGCATTGCGGTTGACCATCAGACAATAACGATCGGATAAGGCCGTTGCGATGGCCTGATCGGCCGTCTTGCCTTCGAAACGGACATCGCCGGCGCGATAGAGAAAGCCCTGCGAACGCTGCCAGCCTTTGACGAGCGACAGTCCGTCTTGCACCAGATGCGTGTTGTAGGCGCCGGTCTGCGGATCGACCAGATGCACCGGCGCGATATCGCATTCCCCGCGCTGCGCGGCGATCGCGCCGCCAAGACTGCCGACCGCGATCGTGCGCGCGGTGAAGCCGCGCTCGGCCAGCGCGCCGACCACGACATCGAGGGCAACGTCATGACTTCCCATGATAACCACGTCCGGCGCCCGAGCGGCAGCGCCGATCAGCGTGACATCGGTTGTGGTGTCGGCATCGAGCGCGCTTGCCAACGCATCGATCTCGATGAAGCCGTCCGACTGCGAGAAGGTCGTAACCGATCCCGAACCTTTCGGTGACGGAAACGCCACCATGCCGTCTGCTCCTTCCACCAAGGCGACAAGCGCAAACTCCTTGCGACCCAGTTCGGATGGCACGCGGATCGGGACGCGCGCGGCCACGGTTTTCGGATTTTCCGGAGGAAGCCCTGCGAGGGCGCGAATGACCGGCGCAACAAATGCGTGAAAGGTGAAGATCGCGGAGGTCGGGAAGCCCGGCAGCACGATGACCGGTTTGCCATCGGCGACAGCGAGGCAAAGGGGCTTTCCAGGTTTCAGCGCGACGCCATGCACGAGAATACCAGGCTCGCCGAGCGCCGAGACGATGCGGTGCGAAAGGTCGCCGGCGCCCTTCGAGGTTCCGCCGGACAGGATCAGCATTTCGTTTTCAGCCAACGCCTTGCGCATCGCGTCGGCAAGCAACGTTTCGTCGTCGGGGAATGCGCCGTAAGAGGCTGGTTCGCCGCCGGCTTCCGTCACCGCCGCGGCGATGATCGAACCATTGCTGTCGTAGATTTTCGCCGGTGCCAGTGCTTTGCCCGGCTGTACCAGTTCGTCGCCGGTGGAAAGCACGGCCACCGTCGGCTTTCGCACGACATCGATGGCCGCGATGCCGCAGGCGGCAAGCATGCCGATCTCGCGCGATCCGAGCAGGGTGCCTTTTCGCAGCAAGGTTTCGCCGCGCGCGATATCGGAACCGGCATGAGCGACGAATTGGCCCGGCGCGACCGCGCGGCGGATTTCGACGCAGGGGTTCTCGGGATCGTCGAGCAATTCGGTGTGCTCGATCATGATCACGGCATCCGCGCCGCGTGGTACAACGCCGCCCGTGGCGATCGTCGTGGCCGTGCCCGGCAAGACCTCGATAAGCGGTGTGTGACCGCAGGCGATCACTTCGCGGTTGAGGCGTAGCCGCAATGGGTTCGTGTCGGATGCGCCTGCGATGTCGGCCGCACGCAGCGCAAATCCATCGACGCCGGAGCGGTCAAACGGCGGCACATCAAGCGGAGCCAGAATGTCGGCCGACAGCACACGGCCCAGCGCGTCGGTGAGTAAGACGGATTGCGTGCCACGCGGCGACAGGTCGAGATGACGTTCGAACCGGCTCTTTGCGTCTCCCGCCGACACGACTTCAAGGAACTGCTCCTGCCGTGCGGCGCGGCGCACGGCATCGATCAGGGCATTTTCAGGTTTCGGCAAATGACTCACGGCAATGGCCTCACCTGAACGGCGGTTCCGGCTGGATAACCTTCGCTGTCAGCCGGCACGAGAATCCAACCATCGGCCTGCATCAACGCTTGCAGCGGTAGCATACCCGATGCGAGCGGCGTGATTGTGCCGTCATCTTGCCGCACCGGAATGACCTCGGCCATGCCGATGGTCGATGTGATTTTGCGCGACAGTGGCGCGGAGAAAGTGAGTTCGCTTTCAACGCAGCCGCTCAGTCGTGCGAGCAGCGGTTGTGCCAGCGTCAACCAGCATGCCAAAGCAGCATCGATGCGCCCCGGAACGAGAAGAACCGGCCGCTTGCCCGTCTCGCCGATGGCGGCGGTTTCGCCCGGTAATAGGCCGATGCCATGACAGGTCAAAGTACCTGCGCGCGTCAGCGTGGTTATCGAACGATCATCGCGTCCGGTTCCGGTGCCACCGATGCCGATGACGGCGTCAACGGTATCGTCGCACAATGCTGAATCGAGATCGGCTCCGATATGCATGCTCGCGCCCGCAGTTTCCATCGTTTCGACGAGAAAACGTGCGACCGATTGCTGGATCGGATCGTCGCTGCGCGCGATCGCGAGATGAATGCGCGGCACGCGGATGCTGACGTTTGCAACGCCAGCCGTCGTTAGTGCGGCAACGTCGATTGCACGCAATCGCATTCCTGCCCCGCGGAGAATGACGCCTGCTTCGATATCGCCGGCTTTTGGCAGCACGCCCTCGCCGGGCGCGACCGGCGACATGATCTGCATCATGCCGCCCATGACGCTCACGGCATCGATCGGTGCGACCGCGTCGGTATTTGGCGGCAGCGGCGTGAATGCATCGATGCGCTGAGCGGATGGCTGCAGCACCATCGGCGCATAAGGACCCGCGTCGCGCGTCGCGTCGGCATCGACCGCCCAGCCGTCGCGCCCCGCCAAGGGCGCCAGAGGTCGTGTTGCGGTCGCAACGACATCATCTGCCAGGATATGCCCGCGTGCTTCGGCAAGGGGAGCTTCGCGGGAGGCGGCCGGCAGCACCCGCGCCAGCAAAGCGAGCACATCAGCGAGTGGCGTTAGCCGGACGATTCTTTGGGCAGCGGCGATATCCGCGTTCATGCTTGCGTTTCTGACGAAGCGACCATACTGGGTCAAGCGGCTGAAATATTGTCAGTTTCAGAATTGGAAAGGCGGGCCATCGATAGGATGGCTCTATGACCATGACCGAAAAAGTCATCAACCTGCGGGGATTGAAATGCCCGCTTCCTGCGCTTCGTACGCGCAAGATATTGCGGGGCATGGCCGCAGGAGAGGTGATTCTGGTTGAATGTACCGATCCGCTGGCGTCGATCGATATTCCCAACCTGATCAATCAGACCGGCGACGCCCTCGAGGCAACGGAGCGGGCCGAGGATGTCTTGACCTTCCGGATCAGGAAGGTTTGATCTGCCAACGAGTTGCTTGGCTTGCCATCATTGGCGAGTTGAATTTGCCTGCCGGTTCGGGGATTGTCGCGCCGATCTCCATCTCCAAGGAACTCGATAGCCGGACATGTCGAATATCCCGCGCGCCTCGACTGCCTTACAACATCTCACTGTGCTCGATCTGTCCCGCGTCCGCGCCGGTCCCACCTGCGCCCGCCAGCTTGCGGACTGGGGCGCCAATGTCATCAAGATCGAAGCGCCGGAACGTCTGGAAGGCGGCGACCCGATTGGCGGGCCGCGCCACTCCGGCGACTTCCAGAACCTGCATCGCAACAAGCGCAGCATCACGCTGGACCTGAAAAGCGAACAGGGCCGCGCCACGCTGCTGCGGTTGGCGGAAAAGGCCGACGTGGTGATCGAGAATTTCCGCCCCGACGTGAAGCGGCGGCTGAAGATCGATTATGAGGATCTGAAGGCGGTCAATCCGCGCATCGTCTATGCCAGCATTTCGGCTTATGGGCAGACCGGCCCTTACGAGAAATGGCCGGGCTTCGACCAGATCGCGCAGGGCATGGGCGGCCTGATGTCGGTCACCGGCCAACCGGGGCAAGGGCCGATGCGGGCGGGTGCTGCGATTGCCGACATGACGGCGGGTCTTTTTGCAGCGCTTGGCATTTTCGTGGCGCTGCTGGAGCGTGAACAGTCGGGCGAAGGCCAGTATGTCGAGTCGTCGCTTCTCGCCGCGCAGATTTTCATGCTGGATTTTCAGGCGGCGCGCTGGCTGATCGACAAGGTGACGCCAGGACAGGCGGGCAACAACCACCCGACCAGCATTCCGACCGGCGTCTATAAAACCAAGGACGGACAGATCAACATCGCGACAACGGGTTCGCCGACCTGGGTGCGCTTTTGCAAAGCGATCGGCGCCGAGCATTTTCTGCAGCACCCGGATTATGCCAGCAACGCGCTGCGTTTGCAGAATCGCGATGCGATGAATGCGGATATCGAATCCGTTCTTGTCAGCAACACCAGCGCCTACTGGATCAGGCGTCTCAACGAGCAGGGCGTGGCGGCAGGTCCGATCTACGCCATCGACGAGATGTTCGACGATCCGCAGGTCAAGCATATCGGCGTCGCAACCGAGATGGAAACGCCGGACCGCGGCCCGCTGCAGGTGATCCGGCAGGCGGTGACGCTGTCTCGCACCCCAAGCAAGGTGGTCATGCATACGCCCGAGCGTGGTGAGCATACCGACGAGGTGCTGGCGGAATTCGGTTTCAGCGCCGATGAAATCGAAGCGCTGAAGAAGGTTGGCGCGACTTAATAAGTATCTCCGCTCGTCCCCGCGAAGGCGGGGACCCAGAGCCACAAGCTAGAGCGGAGATTTAATCCTGGGTCCCCGCCTTCGCGGGGACGAGCGGAAACGAGATAAAGCTAGTATCGCAGCAAAGGACTGACTGAAATGACCGACAAGATGCTCTCGCGCAAAGAAGGCGGGGTCGGCTATGTGATTTTCAACAATCCGGAGCGGCACAATGCGGTGTCGCTGGAGATGTGGGCGGCGACGCGCGCCATTCTCGATGACTTCCGCAACGACGATTCCGTGCGTGTTGTTGTGCTGACCGGCGCAGGTGGCAAGGCGTTTGTTTCGGGCGCGGACATTTCGAAATTCGGGAGTGAACGGTCTGGTCAGGACGCAGTGGCGAAATACAACGCCACCACGGAACAAGCCTTTTCGGGCGTGCATGATTTTCCGAAGCCGACAATCGCGATGATCAGGGGCTATTGCATCGGAGGCGGCATGGCGCTCGCCACCTGCGCCGACATGCGCATCTGCACGCCCGGCTCGAAATTCGGCATTCCGGCGGCGAAACTCGGTCTCGGTTACGATTCCAAAGGTGTGAGCCGGCTGATCAATGTCGTGGGACCATCCTTCGCCAAGGAAATCTTCTTCACCGCGCGACAATTCGACGCCGAGGAGGCGCGGGTGATGGGTTTCGTCAATCGCGTGGTGCCCGATGCCGAACTCGAAGATTATGTGAAGAATTACGCCGAGATCATCGCCAACAACGCGCCGCTGACGGTGGGTTCCGTCAAGCAGATCGTCGGCGAACTTCTCAAGGATGAAACCCAGCGCGACATGAAGGCAGCGACGGCCAGCGTGCAACGCTGCTTCGACAGCAAGGATTACATCGAAGGGCGCACCGCCTTCATGGAAAAGCGCAAGCCTGTCTTCACCGGCCAGTGACCGGATTGGACTTGTTGCAATTTCACTCCGTGAAAGGCGTTTTCTGCTTGTGATGTAGTAGCGCCGCGGCAAGTCTGCTAAGACGCGTGCACTCAATTCCAAACTTGTCATGCGCGGGCTTGACCCGCGCATCCATCATCCTTTGTAGCGATGGATTGCCGGGGCGAGCCCGGCAATGACGCCGAGCAAGAGGACGCCCCATGTACACCGACCTGCAGCTCTATATCGATGGCGAATGGCTGAACGGCGCAAGCCGGAAGGGCGAAGAGGTGCTGAACCCCGCCACCGGCAAATCGCTCGGCACATTGCCGCATGCCACCAAGGCCGACCTCGATCGCGCATTGGCTGCCGCCGACAAGGGTCTTGCAGTATGGCGCGCGACCTCGGCCTATGATCGCGCCAGGGTGATGCGCAAGGCGGCCGATCTCGTCCGCGAACGTGCAGACCATATCGCGCGCGTGATGGTTCAGGAGCAGGGCAAGCCGCTGGTCGAAGCACGCGGTGAAGTCATGACGACCGCCGACATCATCGACTGGATGGCGGAAGAAGGACGCCGGGCCTATGGCCGGATCGTTCCGGGTCGTGGCAAAAATATCCGTCAGCTCGTGATCCAGGAACCGGTCGGCGTGGTCGCGGCTTTCACGCCGTGGAATTTCCCGACGCTGACTCCGGTACGCAAGATCGCCGGCGCGCTGGCAGCAGGTTGCTCGCTCATCCTGAAAGCGGCGGAAGAAACACCAGGCGCTTGCGTCGAACTGGTGAAGTGCTTCCATGATGCCGGTGTGCCGAAGGGCGTGCTGAATCTCGTGTTCGGCGTGCCGTCCGAGGTATCCGAGCATCTGATCGGATCGGACATCGTCAAGAAGATCTCCTTCACCGGCTCGATCCCGGTCGGCAAGCATCTTGCCGCGCTTGCGGCAAAGGGCATGAAGCGCGCGACGATGGAGCTTGGCGGTCATTCGCCGGTGGTCGTGTTCGGCGATGCCGATCCGGAGAAGGCGGCGGACACCATCGCGGCGTTCAAGTATCGCAACGCTGGTCAGGTCTGCATCTCGCCGACGCGCTTCTATGTGCAGGACGGCGTCTATGACCGCTTCCTGTCGCGCTTCACCGAATACGCAAAGAACATCAAGCTTGGCGACGGTCTGGAGCAAAGCACGACGATGGGGCCGCTCGCCAATCCGCGCCGGCTCGATGCGATGGAGGCGATCGTGCAGGACAGCCAGAACCGCGGCGGCAAGATCGTCACCGGCGGCAAGCGGCATGGTAATCAGGGCAACTTCTTCGAGCCGACGGTGATTACTGATGTGCCGGACGACTCGATGATCATGACCGAGGAGCCGTTCGGTCCGGTGGCGCCGATCGTGCGCTTCAAGAGCTTCGACGAAGTGGTCGAGCGCGCGAATTCGCTGCCGTTCGGGCTTGCAGCCTATGCCTTCACGTCGAATGCGCAGACCGCGACGATGATCGGCGACGCGATCCAGTCCGGCATGGTCGGGGTGAATTCGGTGGCGATCTCGACGCCGGAAACGCCATTCGGCGGGATCAAGGAATCCGGCTACGGCCAGGAAGGCGGGATCGAAGGGCTTGAGGCCTATACGAACCGCAAGTTCATCTCGCAGGGTTGAGGTAGAGCCTGACGCTTTTCCCTCTCCCCGCTTCAGCGGGGAGAGGGTGGCGAGCATCGAGGATGCGAGCCGGGTGAGGGGCTTTTTCGGAAGTTCGCAGAGATGCCCCTCACCCGACCTGCTCGCTCACACTCGCAAGTCACCCTCTCCCCGTAAGAACGGGGAGAGAGAAAAAAGAACGCAGGGCGGCGTTACTGTGCCTTTTGCATCTCCTGACAGGCGCGCCAGACTTTCTCGATGGTCGCGGGCATGTCCATCTGTGCGGCGGTCGGCACCGCATCGGCAATCGCATTCATGATCGCGGCGATCGCGGCTGTGGTGCCTGCTTCGCCAACCCCTTTCACACCAAGCGGATTGGTCGTGGCCGGCACCGGATGCGCGTCATCGCGCAGCAGCGATGGCATGTGATGTGCGCGCGGCATCGCGTAATCCATGAACGAGCCGGTCACGAGCTGACCGCTTGATGGGTCATAGACCGCGTTCTCGAGCAGCGCCTGTCCAAGACCCTGTGCAAGCGCGCCTTGCACCTGGCCGTGAACGAGCGTTGGGTCCAGCATGATGCCGCAATCGTCAACCGCGGAATAGGCAACAACGGCAAGCTCGCCGGTTTCCGGTTCGATCTCGACTTCGGCGATATGGCAGCCATTCGGGAAGGTCTGCGGCGTATCGACATCGAGCTTGGTGTCGAGCGTCTCCGCGATCTCGCCCTTGTCTTTCAATTCGACGGCTTTGGTGGCGAGATCGAACAGGCCGATCTGCCGATCGGTGCCGACCACGGTGAAGGCGCCGTTCGCATAGGCGATATCCTTCTCGTCGGCTTCGAGAACATGCGCCGCGATATTCTTGCCCTTTTCCAGCATGGCCTCGACGGTGCGCACTACAGCCGTGCCAGCGGTGATCGTCGAACGCGATGCGACCGCCGGCCAGCCCTTGATTCCGAGATCGCTGTCGCCGTGCTTGTGCTTCACACGCGTGGCGTCGATGCCGAGTTTCTCCGCGACAAGGCGCGGATACACGGTGGCATGACCCTGGCCGGTATTGCCGACATTCAGGTTGACCACCAGCGTGTCCTTGCCGGGGAATGTCAGATAAGCGCCTTCGTTCGGCACGCCGCCGGAATGTTCGAGGAAACACGACAGGCCAAGCCCGCGCAGCTTGCCATTGGCCTCCGATTCGCTGCGTCGTTGCGCGAAGCCGTCGATATCGGCGAGCGCCAGCGCCTTGTCGAAGATTTCAGGGAATTCGCCGCTGTCGAAGGTCGTGCCGACAGCCGTCTCGTACGGCATGGCCGATGCAGGAATGAGATTGCGACGCCGCAGCGTCACCCGGTCGATGCCGCTGACGCGCGCGGCTTCATCCACCAGCCGCTCGATAACGTAGTTCGCTTCGGGCCGGCCGGCGCCGCGATATGGGCCTGTCGGCAGGGTGTTGGTGTAGACGCATTGCACGCCGATATCGAGCTTGGGGATGTCATACATTGCCGGGAAGCAGCGGGCGAAATTGTTGGTTGCGAGCTGGATCCCGGCTGACGCTACGTATGCGCCGAGGTTCTGAACCTGACGCACGCGCAACGCGAGAAACTTTCCATTCTCATCGAGTGCAAGCTCGCCGGCGGTGACGTTGTCGCGTGCCTGATTGTCGCTGTTGAAGGCTTCGGACCGGCTCGCCATCCAATGCACCTTGCGGCCGAATGTCTTCGCCGCGGCGAGGAGCGCGGGATATTCTGGATACGCGCCGCTCTTCAAGCCGAACGCGCCGCCGACATCTTCGGTGATGACGCGCAGCGCGCTCTTGTCGATGCCCATGATCGCGGCGAGCATGTCGCGCATCGGGCCGGCGCCCTGCGAGCAGACGCGGAGCGTATAGCGCTCCGTCTTCGCGTCGAAGCTTGCGGTGCCGCCGCGCATTTCCATCGGCGCCATGACCATGCGCTGATGCACGACCGTCACGCGTGCAACATGGGCAGCCGATTGCAGGATCTGGTCGATGGCTTCGACATTGGCCGGATCTTCGACCGGCCCCGGCCAATCGAGCGCGAGGTTGTTCGGAATGTCGTGGTAAAGCTGCGGGGCGTCGGCCGTCAGCGCGTCGCGACCGTCGATGACGGCAGGAAACTCTTCGTATTCGACCGCGACCAGTTCGGCCGCATCGAGCGCGGCGGTCAGGCTTTCTGCGATCACCATCACCACGGCTTCGCCGACATGCATCACCTTGCGTTCGGCGAGCGGGGGACGATGCGAGAAGGCGATCTTGGCGCCGCCGCGGCCGGTAATAGGGGGGTGGCGTGTTACCGTTCCGATCCCGGTAAGATCGGCGGCCGTGAGGACGCCGAGGACACCGGGCGCCTTCCCGGCTTCCTCGGTGTTGATCGATACGATACCGGCATGGGCATAAGGCGAGCGCACGAACACAGCGTGTGCGACCCCCTGCTTTTCGACATCATCGACAAACTTGCCGCGGCCGCGAATGAGGGCGTCGTCTTCGACGCGGGGATTATGGTGATGGTCGGAATCGGTCATTGCAAAGGGATCATCAGATTGGGGCGGTGGGCTTTTGCTCCTCCGCCAAAGAATGAGCAGGGGGTGAGAGGTTGAGCCTTGTTACAGCGCAGGGATGCGACCGCAAGGCCATGTTGCGCATGGCGGGTGATCGCCCGAGTGGTACTACAATGGGGTATCATGAAATAACTGGGAGGTGAGGCTGTTATCAGAGAGGGCGACTGCGATTTTGCGCACGGTCACTGGCATCATCTGTCTTGAAGCCCACATTATGGCCGGACCGCCGGGGCGGACGGCCGAAGGGAGTGCTTGTTGCAATGCGACCGACCAGTGATTGGAAGATTGCGCCGTCCGTCCAGCCTCGGGCTGAAGATTATGCTTACGACCTCGATCGTGCCCTGCAGGCCGTGGTGGGGCTGCGTGCGACCATGCCGGTGGATGCGTTTACCGCCGAAACGCTCGGCACCGAGCGCGCCGGGCATGGGGTGCTGATTCGCAACGATGGGCTTATTCTGACCATCGGCTATCTGATCACCGAAGCGGACCAGATCTGGATCCATTTTGCCGATGGCCGCGCTGTCCCCGGTCACGCGCTCGCCTATGACCCTGTCACCGGTTTCGGGCTGGTGCAGGCGCTCGCCCGGATCGATACGCCGTCCTTGTCGCTGGGCTCCTCCAAGCTGATCAAGCTCGACGACAATGTGGTGATCGGCGGAGCCGGCGGTCGCAAGCGATCGGTCGCGGCCAAGGTGATCGCCAAGCAGGAATTTGCCGGTTACTGGGAATATGTACTGGACGAGGCGATCTTCACCTCGCCGTCGCATCCCAATTGGGGCGGTACGGCCTTGATCGGGCCCAAGGGGGATCTCCTTGGCATCGGTTCGCTGCAGCTCGAAGCGAATGGTGGCAACGATATCAACATGGTCGTGCCGATCGATCTGCTGAAGCCGATCCTTGATGATCTGCTCACGCATGGCCGACCGAACGGACCGATACGGCCCTGGCTCGGATTCTATGTCGCCGATTCCGACGACAGACTCGTGGTGATGGGGCTGGCCAACAAGGGGCCGGCGCAGCAGGCCAACATCGAGAGCGGCGACACCGTGCTGGCCGTCGATGGGGTCAACGTCGATAGCCTCGCCGATCTGTTCCGGAAAATCTGGGCGGTGGGTTCGGCCGGTGTCGAAGTGCCAATAACGCTGTCACGCGACGGGCAGACATTCGATGTCGCGGTCAAGTCGAGCGATCGCAGTCTGCTGCTGAAAACACCGCGTCTGCATTGAGCGAGCTATATTCGGCCCGACAGGAAGCCGGCGCTGGTCTCGAACTGGTCGGCGCGCAGCAACATCGTGCCAATTCCGCTTGCGATCGAAAGCCGGACCGGCGCCAGCAAGCGCATGCCGGCAACTGGCACGAACCAGATTTCGATATCGCGTCCCTCGATCAGGAATGTCAGCAGTGGGCTCGAGGCGCGA
Organism: Pseudomonadota bacterium; assembly: GCA_023423415.1. GTDB lineage: Bacteria > Pseudomonadota > Alphaproteobacteria > Rhizobiales > Xanthobacteraceae > Pseudorhodoplanes. The sequence continues at coordinate 34,097 of JAFAFP010000064.1, forward strand.
TGCCCGGCGATCGGGGTGAACTTCACGGCGCAGACCAGCGCCGGCCCGGTATAGCCC
>JAFAFP010000076.1 GCA_023423415.1 Pseudomonadota bacterium
CCGGTTCCGGCATGGTGCTGCATATCGCGCGCGACGACCGCCGGCTGGACACATTGCAGAACGGCGTCGCGTTCTTCGATCCCACCGTGCGCGTCATCGTGTTTCCGGCCTGGGATACGGTGCCCTATGATCGCGTCGGCCCGAATTCCGAACTCGTCGCGAAGCGCATGACAGCGCTTGCACGGCTGGTCGCCGGTGGCCGCCGCCAGCCGACCCTGATCCTCACCACTGTCAACGCCGTGCTGCAGCGCCTGCCGCCGCGTGATTTCGTGCGCCGCGCCATCCGTCAGATGGCACCCGGCCAGCGCATCGACATGAACCTGCTGATCCAGCGGCTGACGCTCGGCGGTTATGTGCGCACCGGCACCGTGATGGAGCCCGGTGAGTTCGCGGTGCGCGGCGGCATCATGGACTTGTTCCCGCCGGGACGCGGCAAGCCGGTGCGGCTGGATTTCTTCGGCGACACGCTGGAAAGCATCAAGTCGTTCGACGCCGAGACGCAGCGCACGCAGAAGCTGATCCAGAAGCTCATCCTGCTGCCGGTCAGCGAGGTCGCGTTTGGGCCGGAAGCCGAGAAGGTGTTCCGCCAGCGCTATGTCGAGCTGTTCGGTGGCGCCACCGGCGATGATCCGCTGTACCAGGCCATCAGCGCCGGTCAGCGCTATCCGGGTATGGAGCAGTGGCTGCCGCTGTTCCATGACAAGCTGGAGACGCTGTTCGACTACGTGGTCGGCAGCGACGTCAGCTTCGATCACTTGGCGGACGAATCCGTCTCCCGCCGCTTCGAGCAGATCACCGAGCACTACGAAGCGCGTGTCGAGGCGCTGGAAACCGCGCGATTTGGTGCCGATCCCTACAAGCCGGTGCCGCCGGACCAGATGTTCATCTCGGGCAAGGAATGGGGGTCGTCGCTTGAAGCTTTCACCGTGCGGCGCTTTACACCGTTCGAGCACGCCGGCAAGGCGGGCGTGGAAAGCCTGCGTGGCAAGCCCGGCCGCACGTTCGCGCCGGAACGCACGGCCGATGGTGGTGATCTGTTCGGCGCGGTGGTCGGCCATATCGAGCGGCTGCTGACGGCCAACAAGCGTGTGCTGGTGGCAGCCTGGACACCGGGTGGGCGCGAACGGCTTGGTACGCTGCTGGCCAGTCACGGCCTCAAGGATGCGCGTAAGGTCGAGAGCTATCCGGACGCCATGGCGCTGCCCGGCGGGCTGCCGGCGCTGGCCGTGCTCGGACTGGAGCAAGGCTTCGAGACGCCGGAGCTGGCGGTTATCGCCGAACAGGACATTCTCGGCGATCGCCTCGTGCGGCCGCGTCGAAAGGCCAAGCGCGCCGCCGACGTCATCACCGAGGCGACCAGCCTGTCGGTCGGCGATCTGGTCGTGCACGTCGATCACGGCATCGGCCGCTTTGCAGGCTTGCAAACGATTACAGCGGCGGGCGCGCCGCATGACTGCCTCGAGGTTGTCTACGCGGGCGGCGACAAGCTGTATCTGCCGGTCGAGAACATCGAGCTTCTGTCGCGTTACGGCGATGGCGACGGCACGCAACTCGACAAGCTCGGGGGCGTCGCCTGGCAGTCGCGCAAAGCGCGCATGCAGAAGCGGCTGCGCGAGATCGCGGCCGAGCTGATAAAGATCGCGGCAATGCGCCAGCTCAAGGAAGCGCCTGCCCTGGCGCCGCCGGCCGGCGCTTACGAGGAGTTCGCGGCGCGCTTCCCCTACGACGAGACCGAGGACCAGCAGGGCAGCATCGAGGCTGTCATTGCGGATCTCGGATCGGGTCGTCCGATGGATCGCCTGATCTGCGGCGACGTCGGCTTCGGCAAGACGGAAGTCGCGCTTCGCGCCGCGTTCGTGGCGGCATTGTCCGGCGTGCAGGTGGCGGTCGTCGTGCCGACGACGCTGCTGGCGCGGCAGCATTTCAAGACATTCACCGACCGCTTCAAAGGGCTGCCGGTGCGCATCGGGCAGGCCTCGCGTCTCGTCGCGCCCAAGGATCTGGCGGAAGTCCGCACATCACTCAAGAACGGCACGCTGGATATCGTGGTCGGCACGCACGCGCTGCTCGGCAAATCGGTAGAGTTCGCGCGTCTCGGCCTGCTGATCGTCGACGAGGAGCAGCACTTCGGCGTTGCGCACAAGGAACGCCTGAAGCAGTTGCGCGAGGACGTGCACGTGCTGACGCTGTCGGCAACGCCGATCCCGCGCACCTTGCAGTTGGCGCTGTCAGGCGTGCGCGAGCTGTCGCTGATCACCACGCCGCCGGTCGACCGGCTGGCGGTGCGTACCTACATCTCACCGTTCGATCCGGTGATCATCCGTGAAGCCCTGCGCCGCGAGCGCTATCGTGGTGGGCAGAGTTTCTACGTCGTGCCGCGCTTGTCGGATCTCGATGACGTCGCGGAATTCCTGGCCGAAGCCGTGCCTGAACTGAAGGTCGCCCGCGCGCATGGCCAGATGGCGGTCAGTGAACTGGAAGACGTCATGACCGCGTTCTACGAGGGCCAGTACGATGTGCTGATGTCCACGGCGATCGTGGAATCCGGCCTCGACGTGCCAAATGCCAATACACTGATCGTGCATCGCGCCGACATGTTCGGTCTGGCGCAGC
>JAFAFP010000134.1 GCA_023423415.1 Pseudomonadota bacterium
GCCGGCCGTCAAGGCTCGGAAGGCGCCTTCGGCAGCGTCGCGTACTGATGGAAGGGCGGCGGCGAGGGCAGGGTCCATTCCAGCGTGGTCGCGCCTTCGCCATAGGGATTGGCCGGTGCCGGCTCCCGGCGGATCAGGACGACATAGAGCATGGCGAACAGGAAGAAGATCACGCCGGCGGCGAAGATATAGGAGCCGAAGGAGGAGATGCGGCTCCATCCGGCATAGGCGTCGGGGTAATCGACATAGTGGCGCGGCATGCCGGCGATGCCGGAGAAATGCATCGGGAAGAACAGCATGTTCGAGCCGATGAAGGCGATCCAGAAGTGCAGCCGGCCGATCCAGTCGGGGATCATGTAGCCGGACATCTTGGGGAACCAGTAATACCAGCCGCCAAAGATCATGAACACGGCGCCCAGCGAGAGAATGTAGTGGAAATGGGCGATGACGTAATAGGTGTTGTTCAGCGTGCGGTCGATGCCGGCATTAGCCAGAACGATGCCGGTGACGCCGCCGATAGTGAAGACGAAGATGAAGCCCAGCGCCCAGTACATCGGCGCGGTGAAACGGATCGATCCGCCCCACATCGTCGCCACCCAGGAGAAGATCTTGATGCCCGTCGGCACGGCGATGACCATGCTGGCGAAGGTGAAATAGGCCTGGGTGTTGAGGGACAAGCCGACGGTGAACATGTGGTGCGCCCAGACCACGAAGCCGACCACGCCGATCGCCACCATCGCATAGGCCATGCCGAGATAACCGAAGATCGGCTTCCTGGAGAAGGTCGAGATGATGTGGCTGACGATCCCGAAGGCCGGCAGCACCATGATGTAGACTTCGGGGTGGCCGAAGAACCAGAACAGATGCTGGTAGAGGAGCGGGTCGCCGCCGCCGGCCGGATCATAGAAGGTCGTGCCGAAATTGCGGTCGGTCAGCAGCATGGTGATCGCGCCGGCGAGGACCGGCAGCGAGACCAGGAGCATGAAGGCGGTGACCAGCATCGACCAGGCGAAGAGCGGCATCTTGTGCATGCTCATGCCGGGCGCGCGCATGTTCAGGATCGTCGTGATGAAGTTGATCGCCCCGAGGATCGAGCTCACGCCGGCAATATGCAGCGCCAGGATGCCGAAATCGAAGGCCGGGCCGGGATGGCCGGCGACCGAGAGCGGCGGCACCATGGTCCAGCCGCCGCCGACGCCGCGGGATCCGGGCGCGCCTTCCGCGAACATCGAGATGACGAACAGGACGAAGCCGCCGACGAGCAGCCAGAACGAGATGTTGTTCATCCGCGGGAAGGCCATGTCCGGTGCGCCGATCATCAGCGGCACGAACCAGTTGCCGAAACCGCCGATCAGGGCCGGCATGAGCACGAAGAAGATCATGATCAGGCCGTGACCGGTGACGAAGACGTTGAAGGTCTGGGGGTTGCTGAACCATTGCAGGCCGGGCTCCTGCAGTTCGAGACGCATCGCCACGGAGAGGAAGCCGCCCAATAGCCCTGCGCCCAGCGAGAACAGCAGGTAGAGCGTGCCGATATCCTTGTGGTTGGTCGAGGCGAACCAGCGTCTTGCGAAGCTGGGAACCGCGTGATCCCGGTTCAGCTCCTCGGTCTTGATGGCCATGGCTTTGAACTCCGACCCTGGCGTGAGCGACGCGGCGCATCGGAGCGCCGCGACATCGCTGCCTAGGACCGTGTCCAGCGGCCGATAAGAGCCAGTTCCGGTTTGGCTTCTATGCCGGTCGCCCGGCGAGGGAGCGGCGTCAGGCCGGTTTGGCGCGCAGCATCAGGGTCAGTCGTTCGATCAGCCGCAGGCCATCCACCGCGAAGATCGGCAGCACGCCACTGCCAGCAGGTCCACGATCAGGCAAGCGTCCGATGCGTTCCTCGCTGCGCTGACATTCAAGAGCTCCCCGTGGAGCGATATCCGGCGGTTAGGAACATATTGCACATTCATTGGGACGCTGCGCGATGGAGGTTCTGAGCGTCCGGTCTAAATATTGATCTGTCCGTAGCCGTGCTCGCACCCTGGCATCTCGAGAGGCCGTCATGATCCGAACTGTCGTTTTCCTTGGCCTCGCTATCGCCCTCGCGGGCTGCAATACCGATTCTCAATCGCAGCGGACCCTTGGCGGTGCCGCGATCGGCGCCGGCGGCGGCGCTCTCATTGGTGCAGCGGCGGGCGGGGGGCGTGGCGCCGCGATAGGCGCCGTCGCAGGCGGGGTGACCGGTGCATTGATCGGCCGCGCTACGACCCCGAACAACTGCATCTATCAAGATCGGAACGGCCGCAGGTTTACCGCGCGCTGCCCCTGACAAATCTGGTTGTGAGATGCGCTCGTCAGAGCGTCTAATGACCAGGCGCCACCGTCAGGGCGGCGCCTGAATGATCTGAAGCGTCGTTCGGCCTGCGGTAGCTAGCGGCAGATGACGTTCTGCCCCCTCATCGTGCAGGTGCTGACAGGCCGCTGCTCATCCGGTGGCGGGTCGTATGTTCCCGCTCCGACAGGCACATAGCTGTGCCCATCGCTTTGCATCGGATCGACGCCAGGAGCGCTCGACCAATTGCTGACGCTTGCGCATCCCGCCAGCAGCAGGCAGCACATCACGATGGCAAACTTCTTCATGCCCTGGCCCTCGACGGTTTGATCCTGCCGTGATGTGGAAGGAATGTCACGGCCTCTTCAGGTGGGCGTCCCTTCCCCGTTTCGTTCCGTTTTTCGGCGCCATGGCCAATCAGCGCAATGCTGCGCCGATCAAAATGCGCAATGGCCGCGGATTTGCGGGCAGGGGAGCGAGCCGGCGAGTGCGAGCTCGGCGCTCCAACTCAGAATTGGCGAAGGCAATCGCCCAATGTCCCGAACTGCGAGCTCTGAATGCTCCTGGGCCGCGCGATCGAGCCATGGCCGGCTAGCGCGGCTGCCCTCACATCACTCGGGCTGACGCCGAATTCCAGCTTGAAGGCGCGCGCGAAACTGGAACCATCCTGGAAGCAGAACGATTCAGCGATGGATCTGATGGAGCCTTCATTCGACGCGTCCGACAGTTCGGCATGTGCCTGGAGCAGCCGCAGCCTCTGGATGTACTGCGCTATGCCGCCGTCATTCTTGAGCAGGCGATACAGCTGACTGCGAGACATGCCCAACTCGCGGCAAAGGCTCTCCGGCCCGAGAGAAGGGTGTCGAAGATGTTTTACGATGGCCTGCTTCGCTTTCTCGCGCCGGCTTAGCAGGATCTGCCGGGCAGCCTGAGGATCGGCCGAAGGCGACAGGCAGGCGAGTATCATCGTCTTAACGGCTTCCATCAGCTTCGGGGCATCGGCCCTCGTCAGGTCGTGCAAGCTCCGCTCAAGCAGGCGGATATAGTCGCCGAGCAATCGCCCGAGTGGCGTGTTCAGAGGCGTTCCCTGAACCGCGTCGAGCACGCAGGCCAGATCGCTGAAGCTGTCCCTTGGCAGATAGAGCTGGAGCCGTTCATCCTGTGCCCGCTGGCTCACCAATTCCTGTCCCAGCGATGCGACGAATGGAATGCCTGCCGGAACCTCGAATGCGATGCCTCCCGCACTGATGCCGAACGTCTTTCGTCCACCCACTGTAATAACCCAATGGTCGATCGGATTACGACGCAGCAGAGCTTTCGACCTGACGGCCCGAAGTGCTGGAGCAGCAACCCGGCTCAGTGACATGCTTCCGAACGACCAATGTACGCTCTTGGCGGCGAAGCCTAGTTCCGGTTCCAAGACATGAAGGTCAAAGACCGTATCGAACCATCCCTGCCATGCATCAAGCTGCTGCGAGATCGGAAGTTCGTGTGTCGAGATTTCGATCGGTTCCAAGGTAATACCTGTGGTGACGCTCCCATTATGTCGGCATAGGCCCTCAATTGCATCATTTCACGTGGTAGCGGCCATGCGTCAATCGACACCTTCGTAAGGGAAGGGGGGCGCGTGGGCGGGTCGGTCAGGCAACGGCGCCGGCCTGGCGACACATGGCCCCTCCAACGCAGGCAGAGCCGTATTGCGCAGGGTGTTGCGCCGGTTCTCCGCATGAGCTTGACTATACGTCAGGCCCTGCCGCAGGGGGGCGTAACCGGGAGGATTTGATGGCCCGTCCTCATATCGTCGTTTTCGGAAAGCCTGACTGGGACGGCTACAAGGCCAATGTTCACAGTACAATTTTGGACCTTTCCGATCGAAAGGGCCACGGTGAACTTGGGACAGAGAACTGGAACGACGAGATCAACTCGTTCGAGATCAAAAGCGGCATCTGGAAAATCTACGAACATCACAGCAGGGGTGGCAAGGCGACGCCGGAGCTTGGCCCTGGCCGGTACCGGACACGCGATTTCGGCTTCCCCGAGGATTCGGTTACGGGTCTTGAGGTGATCCGGGAGACGGAACCGTAGCGCTCGCGCGGATCGCCCGTTCGTCGATGGCAGCGCCGTCATGCCGCCGGCCCTATGTCAGGCGCTCAGGCTGGAGGTCGGGGCCCGTTGTCGGCAGGGTGCGACGCAAGCGAATGGGACTGGCCCCGAATCGGCAAGGCAATCGTCGAGTGCCAGGCTCCGACAGCGCGCCTCCAAGAGGCCAGCCCATGACGGGCGGGTGTTGGGGCAAAATGTTGGGGCAGGTGATGCAGGCTTCGGATTACTTCCAGCAATCTCAACGCATTAGGCGAAAAGATTGGTGGAGCTGAGGGGACGCGTTCCCAGCAGAAAAAAACCAACGAATTCAGCGCACTCTCAGCGGCCAGCTAGCGGTGTATCCCACACGGGTATATCGGGCAAGCCATGCCGGCTTCGGTAAAGCCAGTTCCTGTACTTGGCAGCAGAGTTGCAAGAATGGACCCTTAACATTTACGCTCGGACATCCCCCGATTCGATGGTCCCCATGTCTCAGCTCACCCTCCTCCATTTGTCTGATTTGCATTGGTCTCGCGACAAGGCGAATGATCAGAAGATCATCATCGATGGGTTGATTGAAGATATCATCACGAACAAAAAGGAAATTGGGTTAAAACCGGATCTCGTTATTTTTAGCGGCGACCTGGTTCAAGCCGGAGAAGACAGATCGTCTTTCGATGAAGCTAGGAAAGCATTTTTAGATAGAATTCTGGATACTGTAGAATTATCGTCTGGTCGTTTGATTATGGTACCAGGCAATCATGACATAATGAGAAAGATCGTCAGGGACGCCGATTTCATCGACGCCGGACTCCATGCGACATTAAGCGACGTTGATAAGGTGAACAATTTCATTGACGGGCTGGAAAAAGAGGGCAGCCGGAAGAATTCAGCTCTCGATCGCTTGGAAAATTGGACCGATTTCCTGAAGCACACGAAACTGCAAGATCACCTTACAGTGAACTCTCCGCTCCTATCGGTAGGTAGATTTAATATAAACGATGTATCGGTTGGAATTGCTAGCTTAAATTCTGCGTGGCGGTGCTCCGGAGAAGATGGAGATCGGGATAGGCGGAAGCTTTTAGTCGGTGAACGCAACGTTGATATCGCAATTTCCAGCATTAAGGATTGCAGGATCAGGATTGCGGTAATTCATCACCCGTTCGAGTGGCTGTCAGAATTCGATGAATCCGCTGTGGGTAGCAGGCTTTACTCAGAATTCGATATTGTTGCATGCGGGCATATCCATAAAGCGCTGCCGGAGGCCCGAATAAACCCCGCAGGTTCAGCTATTCTAAGCCAAACGGGATGCCTTTACGAAAGCCGAAAGTTCTTCAACGGATATCAATATCTTACGATCGATCTTGAACGCAGTGAATGTCAGTTCTCGATAAGATCATGGTTCGACTCGCCTCGACGCTCATTTGATGCAGCCTCAAACGTTTGCAAAGGAGGAATTCTCACGCTCCCTTTCGTCGGTAGGGCGGATGATGGCGTCAGCTCTTTGTCAGACGTCCTGCTTCGCGAAATTCGCCCAATAATTCGTGAGGCCGCAGGTAATCACATTAACATGGCCGAGCTAGCTACCGAACTGCGGCTTGGAGCTAAGGAAGCGTTTGTCTGCCCGCCATTATCTCTCAAGCGCAGTCGCCGAGTCGGCGATGGAAGCTTAGACGAAAATGATGCAGCGGAGGCCAACTCGGGGACCCAGCAAACAAACAATCCGATAACCCCCGAGGAAATTTTGCGGTCCAAGCAAAATCATATCCTGCACGGAAGACGGGAATGTGGGAAGTCGAGTCTGGCTCATTACCTTGCGGTTCTATCCGCCGAAGGTGTGTGCGACCAGCCTCGCATTCCTGTCATAATTGATCACCGGCTCTTAAAAAGTCTTAACCTATATGGCCTCAAGAAAGCTATATCTATTTATTTTGGCGCTCTCCGGAATCCACTTGATGTCGAAAAATTACTAAAATCCGGATCATTTTTATTTATAGTTGACAATTTTATTTTGCTAAACAAGCGGTCTCGCGACGAGTTCGTGGAGTTCATAGAGACCAATAAGGCAAATCGCTTTATAATTTTTGAGGACGCCGGCGGCCAATCGATCGCGGCGACCGATGGGGGGCCCAACATCGCTGAGCCATTCCGGATCGTCGAAATCGGCGAACTATCGCGTCGGGCAATTCGCGAACTGTCGAAGCGGTGGTGCGCTCAAACCGGAAGCGACGATGGACCAGTTTTTAATGCCATCATGGACCAGCTTAAGGCGAGCGATCTGCCTAGGACTGGCTATATAGTCGCCTTGCTGCTATGGGCAGCGTATCAAGAAAAGCGCTTTGAACGAATTAATGAAGCGGTCCTCTTGATGAACATGGCAGATCATCTGTTAGGCAAAGCAGATTTTTCGAGCGCGCTTCTTAATAGCTTCGATCCGACCTCAAAGGAAATAACTCTTCAGCAACTGGCTGGCCACCTCAGGGATCGAGGCGGGTATTCAACTCGAGACGACTGCCTTATCTTTTTGATTTCCTTCTTTAAGAAAAAGGGCCTGAAAAACAACGCCAGCGACATTCTGGACCAACTTGTTAGCTGCGGCATCCTGACCAGTAGCGATGGAAATGTCTCTTTCAAGTACAGGTGCTTTCAAGAGTATTTTTTCGCCGGATCGATGAGAGCAAATGAAGGTTTGGTCGATGAAGTTTTTGCTGATAATTCATTTTTTCGGTACAGCCGCGAAATAGAGATTCTCTCTGGACTGAAACGGGAGAATACGAGCCTTATAAACAAGATTGAGCGCGCAATCATCGATCGGCCACCTCCCGAATTGGTGCGATTTGAGCAGTCAAACTTCTTAACAATCGCACGCACGGAGTCGGCGCTTGGTATATCACGGAAGCAGATTTCCGATATCAGGCGAAAGAAACTGACAGCTGATCAAATTGACGACCTAATGGACGAGGCTGACAGAAACCTAAGCAAGAAGAAGTCTGAGAATGGCACTTCCAACGGACTTAGGGGATCGAAGGCCGAAGTAGGCTCAAGCGTCGCTGCCAAACCAACAGTTGCCGCAGATAAATTACGCCCCTTGGAGTACCTGAGCGCGGTGTCCTTACTGGGTAAGGTACTGCGTAATTCGGAGTTTACGGATGTCGATCAAAAGATTCGCGCTACGCAATGCTATATAGATGCCACGATGCGCGTATTTTTAATTTACGTTGACGTGATAGATGACGCGATCAAAATCGCATCATCTAAGGCGGTTCACGACGATATATTTAATAACGAGCAAGAAAAACGGATCGTGAGAACGATCATGCTGCAGCTATGGCTCTCTATGATGCTGGGAGATACATGCGAACAAATTAGCACGGACAAGCTCTCCATTGTATATGAGTCGATAATACAGGATCAGGAAGCGAGTGCGTTCGCGAGAATGGTGATTGCCAATTTGCTGCTCGACAATTTTCACCCGAAGTGGACGGAATATTGGCTTCGCCTCATTGAAGAGAACAAAAAGAGCGTTTTTATCCTCAACGTCCTGATCGATCGAGTTTGGAGAGTTCTGCACAGCAAGGCGTTGCCCCCGGCCGAGCGCGACCGTATGGCGACCATAGCAGACGCGATAGAGAGGGCGATGGGCACCTCGAAGCACGTAAAGAGCGAATTGTTCAGGACCATCAGGGAGGCAGCAAGCAAAACAACGCGCCGCTTGGAAGGCTAAATCACTCTATCCACCGCATCGATCGCCACGCCGCTGCCGCACACCTGTTTTCCATAAAACTCGGCAGATTTGGAGAGGGATCAACCCTGGGCCATCGCACACGAGCGTCTACAAGTGGAAAGCGAAGTCCGATGGGACGGAGGTGTCGGAGGCCCGCGCCTTCGAGCTCTCGAGGACGAGAACGTCAAGCTGAAGCGGATGCTGACCGATGCGATACTCGACAACATCGCACTGATGGATTGTCTGGGTAAGAAGTGGCTAATATTTTGCTTTAAATGAAAATGTTGCTATGGCGCTTTGCAGGTACCTGCAAAATGCCGAGCGACCACCGCGACATCATTGCCGCATGGTAAGTCGGGTGCCAAACATTTCGCCGATAATGTACCATACTCATGTGCATGCTTAGTGCTGACCGTCGCTCTCGATAATTGATACTATTGGATTCATCTTTGTCGCTAAATAGTTGATTTCATAACGTATTATAACGTATATAATCAATGGAAAAGCGTACTTAAAATTTCACTTTGTGCCTGTATGCGCTCGACATGATCTGTATATGCTTTGTAATACATACGATCGTCTAACGCGCAAATTTTTTGCTGGAATTTTTTGCATCTCCGCATAAGGCTGGGCCTCTTATGAGACCCCTCGGTTTTGAAGCGCGGAAATACGTTCCAGAACATTACTGACCTGGCTACTGTTCCACGCCCCGCCCCTTGAGGTCGGGATGCCGCGCCGCGCTAGCTCCCGGCCGATCGAGCGCAGCGAAGTATGGCCTTCCGATTGGATCGACCGCACCGTCGCGGTGAGGTCGCGTGCCCTTTGGTCCGCAAGTGCCTTCTGCGCGGCTCTCGCGCGCTCACAGTCGGCGTTTGTGCCGGCCCGGCCGCGATACCCGCCTAGAATGGTCCCACGGGCCTTGGCGGCGGATAAAGCGGCCTTTGTGCGCTGAGAGATGGCGTGCGCCTCATGCTCGGCTACAGCAGCCAGGATGTGAATTGTGAGACGGTTCGCCGTGGGGAAATCGACCGCGACGAAATCGACCCCTGCTTCCATGAGGGCGGATACGAACGCCACGTTCCGCGCCAGCCGATCGAGCTTGGCAATGATGAGGGTTGCCTTGTGAAGGCGGCAGGCCGCGAGCGCCGCGGCCAACTGAGGACGATCCGAGCGCTTCCCGCTTTCCACCTCGACGAATTCCGAGTTGAGCACCCAGCTCCCGCCGTTGAGATACTCGTGGACGGCCTGCCGCTGAGCCTCGAGGCCGAGACCGCTTCGCCCCTGCCTCGCCGTGCTAACCCGATAGTAGGCGATGAAGGTGCAGCCGGGCATTGGGGTCGTCCATTTGTTTGCATCGGTGGTTGCATATGTGTGGACAGTTTTGCAGGTGCATGCAATTCAAAATAATTAGCTAAAAACATAATAAAAAACACGATATCCGAGCAACGATGCAGTCGCGCTTAAAAGTGAAGTGACGCGCATGCTTCAACGACTGCTGCTAGCGCTGCCTTCTGATCTGAGGCGATCAAATTCGACTGCATTTTAATATCATAATCCGTGCTTTTGCCATTCTGAAATGGATAGGCGATATTGAAATGCACTGGCCGCCCTGAGGTTAGGATCTCAAACATCCACTTGACCTTAGCCGCCGTCGCGATGCCGTAATCACCAGCGTCGGCAGGATTCACAAAATTGGAGCGCGCATGAAGCATAATGATCCCTTGGCTCGCACGCGCGAAGTCGGATGACTCTCGGTCGCCATTTGACAGACGGATCCAAGCTGGCGCATCCGCTGAAATCAGTATCTCGTCCGGAATGGACAGTCCCAGCGAGATCGACGCGGGGCTGGCCGAGCATCCAATATGAAGGAAGCCGATAGGCTTACCGTTTCGCCGAACGGGAGCCCTGGCCGTGAGCTTCGTGCCCGTGGCCTCGAAAGAAACTGGAGAGCCAACTTCGACATCGGCTAATTTCACTCGCTCGGCTGAAAATGCTGGAGCAATGGCAGCCCCGCATGCGGCAGCGGTAAGTATGATCATTTTGACAATCATCGCGCGCTCCAGCGTGCACTATAGTGCGTAGCATTAAGTTGCACGGCCCGCTCCCCTGGGGCAATGGATATTCGAAGGCTCGTCGGTGAGAATGTTAGGCGGCATCGACTCGCAGCATCTATGTCGCAGGAGGAGCTTGCCAATCGCATGGGGGTCGATCGCGCCTATATCAGCGGCCTAGAGACAGGTCGTCGCAATCCGACCATTCTCACGCTTTGGCATGCATCGTTGGCGCTCGGCGTTCCCCCGGATATGCTGATCGCTCAGGGCCCCGATCTGAGCGTAGAGTAATTTTTGCAGTCGCAGGCGCATGCAAGAATAAGGCGTAGAGCGTCAGTTTGAGCGCTGGAAGAAAATCAGCTTATGATAGGTCAAATTTGAACCGATCATGGGTCAAATTTGACCGCCCCATATATAAATATAGTCTTCGACTACATTTATATATTCTCCAATTCTGCAGATTAAAAAACTGACGTTTCGTATCGAAACGTGCGCGCGAGGCTCCTAGGCTTCGTCCCGTTGAACGACGTAGTTCGACGCTCTCCGATACATCCGCCGATATTCCTCTGCCGATAGCTGGGTAACAGTGTCGTTGGTCGGTTGATCCGTCAAAAGGCCTCGACCGAGCTCTGGCCGTTGAGCGCTGGATACATATTCTCTCACTTCACAGATATTTATTTCTTCGATTGGCAGAATTTGATAAGTATTTGATCCTCCGTAGGGAGTATGATCCGTAAATATTATGCCCTTGTGAAACAAATGATGGATCGCCCGCAGAAGATTTGCTTTGCTAAGACCTACCCTAGGTGTCACATATCGACCTTCGCCATCTCTAACGCCCTTCATAAAGTGGCGAAGGGGAATATTCTCTACCGGCTTTCCGTATCTCACAGTTCGATCGTAGATAAACATAACCACCAAAAATTCATCTGGCGTCATAAACGGCTTTAGCCGCGTGATGGTCCCAAAAAAAATCTTGGTTGATGAAGCGCCATTTTCGAAATTGCGGGGTACGCGTGCCATAAAATCTGCCCTATTCTCGCTACCGCCGTATTGGTTGAACCTGCTATCCGCTAAAAGCGACTAGAAAATACGGGGTGAGTGGCTTCAAGCAGCGTATCAGCCTCATCCACAGGGGATCTCGGCCGTCGCAATCCCTGCGTAAAAAACGTAGGCAATAAGGCCCGCTGCTGCCGCTCCCCAGCCAGCATGGCGGGCTCGTTGATATAAGCAGGCAACGATCTAAAAGATTTGCGGCTCCGCTGTTCCGAAATGAACCTTTTGCAAGAACGGGTTCATGTGCTCGATCCAGGCGTCGTTTAACGCGCCACCATAACGCTCCATTACGCCCAACTTAGCTGACCACCCGCCAAGCCGCGCAGCGACTTCGGTTGGAACATCTGCTTGCCGTAGAGCCTGAGCAAAGGTGTGACGAAACGCGTGAAAATCAACGCCTCTCGGATAGTCGGCCGATCGCAATTGACGCGTTATCCACTTGGACAGCTTCGCACCATAATGACCGAACTTCGATGCGGCGAGGTCGGGAAAGAGCTTCCGATGTCCTGCTATCTCGACAGCCGTGACGTACCGCAGAAAGCCCGCATCGCGAAGCCGATTGTGAATAGGCACAGCCTTTCGGCTAGCGGAGTTTTTCAGCTGCTTATCGGGCGCATCGTCGTCAACGAAGAAATACGCCACGCCAGACCCGGTGTACCGGATATCCGAAACATCGAGCTGACAGATCTCGTTCTGACGCATTCCGGCATACAGAGCAATGCGAGGCACCCAATAGCGCGTCGCGTCCGCTAGCCCGTCGCTGGGTCTGGCCGAGAACGCCATACGATCCCATCCCCGCATGAACGGCTCAGAGCAGATTTTCGCGAGCAAGCCTTCGCCGAAATCCACACGAGCACGCGGCCGGTCGGGCGTCAGTGACTTTAAACCAGCGGCCGGGTTCTTCTCAACGATCCAATTTTGGACGCCCCATTCCATCATATCCCGCAACGCACCAAGGTATGTTTCCTGTGTGCTTCGCGCCATCGTATGGAGCTTATTGGCCTTAGCCTTAGCCATGATGGCCTTTAGCGGTTCGGTCTCCCCAAAGCGTTTCGTGATGTCGCGCGGTAGCTCCGCCAGCAGGTCCCGAAATTCAGCACAGCCGCTGGGCGTGAGGGCCGATGCTAATGTCTCGGAGCCGAAGTATCGAAGGACTAAGGCGTGAGCGGCGGCAAGCTGAGCTCTGCGTTGTGCCCTTACGGCGCCCTTTGCGTGATCCGCTAGCCTCAATTTCGAGAGCTCGGCGAGGGTGACCCGCTGGTGCTTATCTTCGGGTGATGGCGCAGCTTCCGCCGGCTTTGCAGGTGCCTGCAATCGGAACATCGCGTCGAGTCCGTTGCCGGAATGGTCCCCGTCCAGAGCGTTAAGCGTCCGCCGCTCAATATCCAGTAGAGCCCGCCTGAGCCAGGTGCGAAAAGGTCCGTTTATTGGATGCCAGAGGTTGTGAACCGGACCGAGCTCGGGCTGGTCGAAACGGTTTTCCGGGAACAGAACGATCGCAACTTCCTTCATCCGTTGGAGCGAAAAATCATCGGCCGGATCGCGCAGGGCCTCGAAAGACGCGACGATTTCCGCACGAGCCCCCTCCCGCGACCCAGGCTCCAATTTCCATCTTCGCCGTCCAAGCGCGGAAATCCGGCGATAGGATTCCGAAATGACGTACTCGCGTAGCCGAGATTTCAGAGCGTTGAGGCGCAGAGGCGCGGGGGGCACATATGGTTGCGTGCCGGATCGAAGCTCTTCGCGCTTCCGCTCAATCTCCTGATCGAGCTCGACGTTGGCGATATTCAGCCGGCGCTTCGCTTCGTGGAAATCTGTCGTCCCCAGACTCTTTTTGAAGTGAGGAAAGCCAAAGGCTTCGACCAAATCGGCAGGCACTCGCCGTTGAAGGTAGTAAGTGCCGTTGCGGTTAATGGTACCGGCAATGCGTCGCACGTCGTCCATGCCCTGATGTATACCACGTTCGTGGCCCAGGCCGACATAGAAAACGTTGAAATTGCTTGTTTCTTCGGGACACCAAACACATGCGAGTGTTTGGTGGAGCTGAGGGGATTCGAACCCCTGACCTCTGCAGTGCGATTGCAGCGCTCTCCCAACTGAGCTACAGCCCCGAAGCGCTGGCCTTCTAGGCCCTGCGTTGCGCTCCTGTCAATCGCTTCCGACAGGAACATTCTTCGGGCGGGCGATCCGCGCGCCGGACGGTTTTCAGAGAGGTCCTTTGATGCGTTCCGTTCTCGATGTCGTGATGCTGGCGCTGAACCTCTATGTCTGGATCCTGATCGCTTCCGCCGTGCTCAGCTGGCTCATCGCCTTCAACGTCGTCAACACGCGCAACCAGTTCGTTTCCTCGGTCTGGGATTTTCTCTACCGCATCACCGAGCCGGCGCTGCGGCCGATCCGCAACATGCTGCCCAATCTCGGCGGCATCGACATCTCGCCGATCATCCTCTTGCTCGGCATCTTCTTCATCCAGAGCGTGATCACCCGCTACATCTATCCCAACGTCTTCTAGCCGGATGGCCGCCTGGTCCATCGCGCCGGACGGGCTTGCGATCGCGATCCGTCTGACGCCGCGCGGCGGACGCGACAGTCTCGACGGGGTCGAGACGCTGGCCGATGGCCGGCAAGTATTGAAGGCGCGGGTCAGGGCGGCGCCGAGCGAAGGCGAGGCCAATGCGGCGCTGGTCGCGCTCCTTGCCAAGGAACTTGCCATCTCCCGTTCGCAGCTGTCGCTGACCGCAGGTGCGAGCGCGCGCCTGAAGCGTATCCTCGTTCAAGGCGACGGGGCGGCGCTGGCGGCGCGATTGCAGAAGCGGTTTTGCGAGATTTGATGCTGCGTTGCAGTAGAAACCTGCGAATCGGCTCTTGACGAAGGCGCTCGCCTCCTGTCCCAACTAGGGTATGGACCCAGCTTCATCGCCGCACTTCCCCGAGCGCCTGACCGAAGGCTATCGCGCCTTCCTCGACGACCGTTTCGTGCGCGAGCAGAGCCGATACGAGCAGCTCGCCGAAACCGGCCAGACGCCGAAGATCATGCTGATCGGCTGCTGCGATTCGCGCGTCTCGCCGGAGGTGATCTTCGACGCCAGCCCCGGCGAGATGTTCGTCGTCCGCAACGTCGCCAATCTGGTGCCGCCCTTCTCTCCCGACGATCAGCTGCACGGAACCTCGGCGGCGCTCGAATATGGGGTGCAGGCGCTCAAGGTCGAGCATATCGTCGTGCTCGGTCATGGTCGCTGCGGCGGCATCCGCGCCTTTGCCGACGATGCGCAGGGACCGCTTTCGCCGGGCGACTTCATCGGCAAGTGGATCACCTTGATCGAGCCGGCCGCCCGGCGTTCCGGCGGCCGCGGCCGCACCGAGGATTTCGCGGGCGATGTCGAGCGGCGGGCGCGGGCCTCGGTCCCGCCATCGCTCG
>JAFAFP010000139.1 GCA_023423415.1 Pseudomonadota bacterium
CGCGTCGACCCTCCCCCTCCAGGGGAGGGTGAGAGCAAGACCACTACCCCTTCGCGCGCTTCCGCCCGGCGCGCTTGCGCAACGCCTTCACATCGCGCGGTGCACTTTCCTTGCCGATACGATCGAGATGATTGAGGAATTCGCGAAACACCGTCAGATGATCGCGCCGCGGCTTCGGCGCGGGACGCAACGCGCGCAGCATGGAATGCAATTCATCCATCATTGGCCTCCAAATTTCTTGTTGAAACGGGAGAGCTCGCGCACGAAATCGTCGAAACGGCGCATCGCCGCCGCAAGCTCACGCAATGTGAAAATCAATAACGCGCTGGCCGACGCCGCCCACAGAAACAATGCAAGATGCGCGAGGTCGCCGCGTTCGACGAACACGTTGGTCAGATCGGGCATGAACTATTCTCTCAGTTCCGCTCGTCCCCGCAAAAGCGGGGACCCAGCGCAAAAGATTCTAGATTCCCGCTTGCGCGAGAATGAGCGGACGCGGTGTAATAATGCGAAGACTACAACCCATCTCCGCCCTCCACCGGCGCATATCCCACCGCAATGCGCTTTTCGTTCAGCGTGAGGAACGGCGCAGCAGTGACACGGTCCCACAGCGCACCGCGATCGCTGTTCAGCGCCTCGATGCGATCGGCATCGATTGCAAGCCGCAATCGACCGCCATGCGTCGGCGCCAGCCATTGCGACAGCGCCGCGCCGACACGTGATGCGAGCGGCAAAATCGTGTCGCGCCACAGCGCGCGGTTGGCTTCCTGATAATTGGCGTAGGTCGCGTCGCCAGGGATGCCGAGCAGCATCGGCGGTACGCCGAAGCAAAGCGCGATCTCGCGCGCGGCATTGTGCTTGGCGTCGAGGAAATCCATGTCCTTCGGCGTCAGCGACATCGCCTTCCAGTCAAGCCCGCCTTCCAGCAGCAGCGGCCGGCCCGCATTCACCGCGCCCTGATAATTGTCCTCCAGTTCGCGCTTCAGCCGCTCGAACTGCCCTTCCGACAAAATCGCGCCATCCGGCCCCGAATAGACCAGCGCACCGGAGGGCCGCGCGGCGTTGTCGAGCAGCGCCTTGTTCCAGGCCGCGGCCGCATTGTGCGTATCGACTGCAACCGCCGCGGCTTCCAGCGGCGACAATCCGTAGTGGTCGTCGAGCGGATGGAAATGCGTCAGATGCAGAATCGGTGGAACGTTCGAAGGCAGCGTCTGTGCCTGGTCGAAACGCACGCTACGCCCGCCGACATGATACTCGTAGCTTTCCGGCCAGCCATCGCTCCCCGGCACCACCCGCATCCGATCCGGCCGCAAGGTATGCAGCTCGCGCACCGCGCCATCGAGCGTCACCGCCTCGATGTAAGCGTTGCCCGCAAGCTGCAGATGCGCGAACACGCTTTCAAGAAAGGCTGGCCCATTCTGCCGCGAATTGGGTTTCGCCATCAGCTCAAGTATCGGGTGGGTATCATGCTCGCTCGCACCGTCGTAAAGCAGCCAGCTCACCGACGCGGCGTTCTCCGCCACCAGGCGAACCGCACGATGCACGATGGCATTCTTCAGATAGCCCTCGCGCGTGAGCGCCGCGAAATCGCGTGGCGTCCAGCGCGCGCGCCCCGACGTCTGCAACGCGATCAGTTGTGCAGTTTGCGACGCTTTCGTTTCCGGCGCGCGCTTTTCAGCCGCGAAAAGATTTTTTAGATTGAAGGGCATGGCATTCCTTGCAGCACAGGTCGCAAACAAAAAGGCCCGCTATTACAGCGGGCCTTGATGCGTCAGAGTCAGCGTTGAGTATCAGTAAAGAACTAGAACACGCCGAGCAGAGCCAGGACGATAATCACGCTCAGCGGAACACCGAGCAGCCACAGGATGATCGGCATGTTGCCTCCTTATGTGTTTCCTTAGTCGGAGCAATAACGCCGCACGCGCGATACAGTTCCCAGATATTCGCGACACGCCGCTGTCACCCGCGAGCTTGACCCGCGGGTCCATCGGCTTCGCATGATGGATGGCCGGGCCGTCAGCGCGAGCAGACGCGCTCTGCGCTTTTGCCCGGCAACGACAGAAGACTATCCCTTCGCCGGCAACGGCCAGGTTCGAATTTCTTCCGCGACACCTGGATATTTCGCAACAAGATCTTCGACCTTGCCGAGTTCGACATCAGCCGGTTCCACTCCCGGCCACTCGGTCGAACCACCAAGAAACCAGCGCCGTGAACCGATCACCCGCGCGGTGTGAAACGTGTTGCCCGGAATGAAGAGCTGCACTTTTTGCCCCGTGCGAATGTCAGGGCCGACGATGTGGCGCTGCGTCGTGCCATCGGTCAGCATCATCAGCACCTCGATCGGATCGCCGAGATAATAATGATAAAACTGATCGTTGCGGATGCGATGCAGTTTCACCGGCTCCTCCGGCGTCAGCATGAAATACAGCGCCGAGCCTGTCGGCCGCCCATCCGCGAACGGCGCAGGCAATCCGCCCGGCGCGATCCGCTGCTTGGAAACAAAGGTGACGCGCACATAGCCGCACGTCGCATTCGGCTCGAGGTTCAAAAGTTTGCGAACCTCGTCATAGCTCATGTCGTTGTGCATCGAAGAGCCCGCCCCTTGCGCGTTGGCTTGTGACGAAGGGAGCGAAGCGACGCCCGCCAGCGCTGCACCTGTCATGACTGCGCCTGCCATGACATCGCGTCTCGTCTGTTCGGACACGGCCACTCTCCTGGAAAATGACAAGGCAGGACTGTCGTCTGCCGTTCACGCGCCGTCAATCGGCCCTGCGCGGCCGGCGTTGAGAATGTGTGAGAATGTGCGTCACAATCCCCTCACCCTCGGGCCGCCACTTGCGCCAAACGTCAGATGCAACACCGCCCACACCAACGCATCGAGCCGATCGGGCGAGCGGCCCGACGACAAACCGTCCAGTCCGAAGTCGCACATCTCATCTTCAAGCGCCGGAAACGCGCCGGCATGCTTGACGCGGCCTTGCTCATATAAAGCGGCCACCGGCTCTGCCCGCAGCCACTTGCCGCGATGCGCCCGCACCGCAATCACCGGTACGCTGCTATCTGCTTCGCGGATCACGCTGCGCACCATGTCGCCGCCCTGGTTCACTTCGACCACCAGCGCATCGGCCTGCAACCGCCGCCACAGCGCAATCGCCCTTGCCGCCCAACCCGCAGGCGACAAGCCCGACACCGTCTCATCGGCGATCACGTAAATCATGTCATTCTCGCCACGCCCCGCCGCGACCAGCCCGCAGGCATCCGCACCCTTGCTGGCGGACACCGGCGGATCGACCGCCACGACGATCCGTTGCAACGGCGGCGCTTCCATCACGCGACAGCTTTCGATACCGCCGCGTGACCACAACGCATCCGGCCGGTCGTCGATGATCTCGCCATCCAGTTCCTGCCGACCAAGCCGGGTGCCGTCATAGCGCTTCACCACCGTGTCGATGAAGGCCGGCGACAGATGATACGCATTCGCCCGTGTCGCCGCACGCGTCACCGCGCTCGAGGGATCGGCGATAAGCCGTTTCAGCAAAGCAATCGGCCGCGGCGTGGTGGTGATCACCTGCCGCGGCCGCGCGCCAAGGCGCAGTCCGAACTGCAGCATGTCAAAGGTTGCTTCGGCATGACGCCACTTGGCGAGTTCGTCCGCCCATGCGGCGGAAAATTGCGGGCCGCGCAGGCTCTCGGGATCTTCCGCCGAAAAGCCCTGCGCGATCGCGCCGTTATTCCATTCCAGTCGGCGCCGGGTCGGCGACCAGGCCGGCCGCGCATCGTGCGGATGCACAGCAAGCAACCCCGACACGCCTTCGATCATCACCTCGCGCAGGTCGTGCTCGGTCTCGCCGATCAGCGCGATGCGGCGTTCCGCTTCATCGTCTTGCTTCGGCGCATTGGCGAGCGCCTTGACCCATTCGGCGCCGGCGCGTGTCTTGCCCGCGCCGCGTCCGCCGATCAGCAGCCATGTGGTCCAGGGCTCGCCGTTATTGCCGACAGCGGGCGGGATTTGGTGCGGATGACAGAAGATGTCCCATGCCGCATTGATGGCGGCGAGTTCATCGGCATCAAGGCTGGCGATCGCCTCCGGAATTTCGTCGCGCAATAATCGCTTCGAGTTTCTGTGCAACAGATCGTCGGAGCTCATCGATGGATCGTGGAATGGCTTCATTCTTCGGCGCTTTCGGCTTCGGCGCATCCTTCTCATGCAGCGCGTCGAGCGCCGTCAGCGATTGCATGGTCTTCGCCAACACCGCGAGCGTGCGCGCATCGCGTTCGCGATCGCCCGGCTCCTGCTGCGTGGCGGCCAGGCGCGTCTCGATCTCGCAGACCTGCTGCTCGGCCGCGCGCATCATGCGCGTGACAAGGCCCACTCTCTCCTCTTTCAGAATGCGGCGCCGCGTCACCATCCGCCGCTTGATCATTGGCGGAAGCAAACGCTGGCCGTTCGTCTTCGGCCCGCCATTGAGCCAGTGATACATCGCGCCGTCGCTGAATCCTGTCTCAGCCTTGATGGCGCGCGTCGTCACACCGTCGGCATACATCTGCCGCGCGCGCCGCGCATTGTCGGGAATGTCGGTCATGTGAGATGCTTATGTCAGGCCAACGCGTGCAGCATTGCTGCTCATCCCCGCGAAGGCGGGGATCCAGAGCAACAACCCGATGTCAAAGAAGCGCCACTGGATTCCCCCTGGAGGCTGTACTCGGGCGCGCGACGAGCGACCCGAGCACGGGAATGAGCGGAGCAACACCGCCCCAAGCGCAATTGTGGAGAATGACCAAACCTTATCGAAGCAGCGTCACGCTTTCAAGGAATATTTTCCTGTTATCTTTAACGTCCTTCACACCAGTCGCACACATGTGACTGGCCATCCG
>JAFAFP010000186.1 GCA_023423415.1 Pseudomonadota bacterium
CCCGTGTCTCGCCGGAGGTCATTTTCGATGCCCGCCCAGGCGAACTTTTCGTGGTTCGCAACGTCGCGAATATCGTCCCGCCCTATGAGCCGGACGGCCACGCCCATGGTGTCTCCGCCGCATTGGAATTTGGCGTTGCCGCTCTGAAGGTCAAACACATTGTCGTGCTCGGCCACGCCCAATGCGGCGGTGTGCGCGCCTTTGCCGAAGATGCGGAGCCGCTATCGCCAGGCGACTTTATCGGTAGCTGGATGAAACTGATGGCGCCGGCAATGAACAAGGTCGGACCGCGCGGATCGCTCTCGCCGATGGATTATTTGCGGACGCTGGAACAGGCGAACATCATCAATAGTCTCGACAATCTGATGACGTTTCCGCGCCTCGCGAAACTGGTCCAGGGTGGCGATATTGCAATTCACGGCGCCTATTTTGGCGTCGCCACCGGCGCGCTGTCGGTTTGCACACGTGAGAACACGGATTTTGTGCCGGTGGCACAGGCCGAACATGCGAAGGTGCTCGCAGGACCAAGATTTTAGCGCTGCCATTCGGGGGCGCGAACGAAGTCCGCGAGCCCGGAATCCACTATATCCATCGCAGCTCTGGCTTCCGGATTCGCGACCTAACGGTCGCGCCCCGGAATGGCCAGAAGTTACGCCGCTTTCTTCTTCGCTTCGATCAGCTTGCGATTTATCAGCGCTTCCGCGATCTGAATCGTATTAAGCGCCGCACCCTTGCGCAGATTGTCGGAAACGCACCACAACACAAGACCGTTCTCGACCGTCGGATCTTCGCGCACTCGGCTGACATAAGTCGCGTCTTCGCCGGCCGCTTCGTATGGCGTGACGTAGCCACCGTTTTCACGCTTGTCGACGACCAGCACGCCCGGCGCATTGCGCAGCACTTCATGCGCCTCATCGGTCGTGATCGGATTCTCGAATTCGATGTTCACCGCCTCCGAGTGACCGATGAACACCGGCACGCGTACGCAGGTGGCATTTAGTTTGATCTACGGATCGAGGATCTTCTTGGTCTCGGCCACCATCTTCCACTCTTCCTTGGTGGAGCCGTCATCCAAAAACACGTCGATATGCGGGATAACGTTGAAGGCGATCCGCTTGGTGAATTTCTTGGTCTCGATCTCGCCGAGCGAATAGACCGCCTTGGTCTGGCGATCGAGTTCGTCCATGCCATCCTTGCCGGCGCCCGACACCGATTGATAGGTCGAGACGACAACACGCTTGATCTTTGCCTTGTCGTGCAGCGGCTTCAAAACCACGACGAGTTGCGCGGTCGAGCAGTTCGGATTGGCGATAATGCCCTTCTTGCGGAATCCGGCGATCGCATCGGCATTCACTTCCGGCACCACCAGCGGCACGTCCGGGTCCATGCGCCATTGCGACGAATTGTCGATCACCACTGCGCCCTGCGCAGCGATCTTCGGCGACCATTCCTTGGAAACGGAACCGCCAGCCGACATCAGGCAGATGTCGATATCGGAAAAGTCGTAATGCTCGAGCGCTTTGGCTTTCAGCGTTTTGTCGCCATAGGAGACCTCCACGCCCTGCGAACGGCGCGAGGCAATGGCGACGACCTCATCGGCGGGAAACCGCCGTTCGGCCAGAATTTCGAGCATTTCGCGGCCCACATTGCCCGTGGCGCCGACAACCGCGACCTTGTAACCCATCGTTGACTCTCCGGCGGAAAATTGCCCGCGTTTGCGCTGTGCGGAAACCGGACGGAGGGGCTTCTAAGCGAGAAACACAGCCATGACAACGTCGGCTTGAAAGGCCGACGAGGGGGGCTGTTTCTTGAAGCAATTTACAGGGACCAGAAGCGTCCCGTCCCGACTTATTTCCAGCATTGCAGATCGAACATTCAGCGGCATTCTGCCCGTACGTCTGCAGGAATGGGAGACATATCTCGACCATGGCCTTCAGGGCGCATGGCGGCGAGCTCATTCATTCCTCACGCAGGAACAATGGCTTAAGCGGGCTTCCACTACGGTCATTGCAGGCTTCGACCGGGTCGGCCGTGGGGTTGAGGCCCTGACCTGGTGTGCGATGGCCTCGGCGGTCCGCGCTATCAAATGGCACCGGGTGGCGTTGGCGGCGACGGAGCCCTTCGTCCTACCGTCGGAGTGGCGCGCGGCGCTGGTGCGGATCCTTGCCTATCTCGGCGCCATCGCCGTGATGTCGGTCATTGCAGCGGAGATCGCCAGACAGCCAGAGATCGCCGCAGTCGAGGAATCCGCACCTCGTCCCGCCTGGATCGAGGTCGACAAGCCTTGGCCCGCCTTCGAAATGTCGGTTCCCGGGATCGGCAACGAATCACATTACGCCATTCAGCGTCATGCCGAAGGCGGCGGCCGCAAGGATACGCTATCGTTCGGCGAACTCGGCAAGACGCAGCGCTACGCGAGTCTCGAGATCTATCGCGCTGGCCACGAGATCGAAGGATTTAACGATCCCGCCAATGAAATCACCCTGCGCGGCTCCGAATACGGGCGCGTTGCGGACATGAAAGAAGCGGTGCCGATCCCCTCAAAATTTGACACGTTTCGAGTGTTTGAATTCGCGATCAGCCCCTTCAACAGTTATCGTTGTGTCGGCTTTGTGCGCACCTTCGATGAACAGCGGGTGCAGATCAGCGGTATGGCATGCAACATGAACACGATCGTCGATCGTTCGACCATCTCATGCGCGCTGGATCGTCTATCGCTGGTTTCGGCGGCGAGCGACCCGGAGATCACGCGCCTGTTCGCTCAGGCCGAGCTGAAGCGCACCTTTTGCGGCCAGCGCGACCCGCTGATGTATGCCACGCCGAGACGCGGCAACAGCGATATCACGAGTGCAGCAAAGCCGAAGTTGCGCGGACGGCTGGCGCGCTAAGCGCTCAAGCTGGCGGGCGGAACGATCGGAAGATCGCGCCCGACAAGGCGATCCAGTTGCAACCACGATTCTAATCGTCGCGACACGTCGCGACTGCCTTCGATCCGCAGCGCCTTACGCGTCACTTCGCGCCAGGTCGAATGCCCGAGATAAACAGACACCATTGCAGACATTTCGCCGGTGACCGTGACATCGACAGGAAAGCCCGGATCCTTATAACAGACATCAACCATCGACGGCTCAAGCACAAGCCAGTGCTTGCGCAATCCGGTGCGGCAACGCGCAACGCCCGACAGATCGAACCGCACCACCACGCGCTGCGGCGGCAATGCGTCACGATCTACGCGCCTTCGTAACGCCCACATCAACACGGTTGAATCGCGATCGCCCGGTTTAATCTTGTCACGCCCGTAGATCAGCCCCCAACGGCCAAGCACATCGATGACTTCCCGCAGCGCCTCGCCTGCGTGTGTCAGTCCCCACTGATGGCCCTTGCGATCATGGCGCAGGCGCTTTGACACGATGCCGTCCTGCTCAAGTTGGCGCAGCCTCTCCGCCAGCAATGCGCGCGACATCAACGGAACGCCACGGTGAATATCGTTGAAGCTCCGCTCGCCGCTCATGATTTCGCGCAAAATGAGAGGTGTCCAACGGGTCGCGACAATCTCCGCGCCCTTTGCAACAGGACAAAACTGCCCATAGCCGCTCTGCGCCATCTATAAATTCAAGCACAACACGCGCGACGGGGCCAGACCCCAGCGGTACAGATACTGGACTTGTTGGAGCGGCGGTCGTGTGACCTGATGCGTACACTCGGGGTGCTGGGCGATCACACAGGAGGTGACAATGGCAATCGTGGTTCGCAAATTTGAAGCCGGCCCTTTCGAACGCAGTGCCGAGCTTCTATCGCGCTTTAGCAGTCAGACTACATCGTATGATTCGACCGACGAATTCGTGTCTGAAAATTTTGCGGCACTGAAAGATGCGCGCATGATGTCAGTCGCGGTGCCGGTCGAACTCGGCGGCGACGGCCTCGATCACCAAAATTTGTCGGACTTGCTTCGCTCGTTCGCGCGCGCATGCAGTTCGACCGCCCTTGCCTATTCGATGCATACGCATGTTGTCGCATTGCTGGCCTGGCGCTGGCGCAACCAGAAGGCGCCGGTCGATGCCGTGCTGAAACGCATCGCCGACGATCAGATCGCCCTCATATCAAGCGGCGGCTCCGATTGGCTCGAAAGCTCGGGAACCGCACATCGCGTCGACGGCGGCTTCATTATTGAAGGCACAAAAGGCTTCGCAAGCGGTGTACCGGCGGGAACCTTGCTGAACACCAGCGCCATCTATGACGATCCGGAAGCAGGCCCAACAGTTCTGCATTTCATGCTGCCGTTGAGTGCGAAAGGGGTCACCATTCAGATGAACTGGCAAGCGATGGGCATGCGCGGCACTGGATCGCATCAGGTGCATATCGATGGGCTTTTCGTTGCAGATGCTGCGATTGCACTGAAGCGTCCGCGCGGACAATGGCATCCACTCTTCCATCTCATATCGATGATCGCATTCCCATTGATCTATTCGGTCTATTTCGGTGTCGCCGAAGCGATGCGCGATACAGCACTTCGGTCCGCCGCGCGGCGTCCGATAACCCCACAGTTGATCGATCTGGTCGGCGCGCTCGACACCGAACTCGCCGTCGCACGTGTGGCCCTTTCGGATATGCTGGTTACATCGAACGGGCAACCGGGGCCGGACATGACCAATCGGATGTTCCAGAATCGTAGCAATCTGGTGCGTGCTTTACTGGCGACCGCCGACAAAGCTCTGGAACTCGCTCATGGAGGCGGATATCTGCGCACAAGCCCGCTCGAGCGGCTCTTCCGCGATATTCAGGCCGCCCGGTATCATCCCTTGGCGCCCCACGTGCAACGTGACCTGGCCGGTCGGATAGCGCTCGGTCTACCGCTCGATGGGAAGGTATGTTGAGGTGCGCTTCGCGCTATCATCGCCGGGCTATGCCCGGCGATTTATAGGAAGCGGGTCCATCTTCCCGCGACGAGACTACAAGAACGGATTAGGCGAACCGCGCCCCGGCTTTTGTCGCGGCGGATAATGCGTCTCGAGATAATCGAGGATGATCTTACGGTCCTCACCCTCGATTGGGTTCATACCGTGCTTGGTCGTCATCCAATTCAACGAGTCATCCCACCCCGCGCGCGTCAGACCCTGCTGCGCCACGATCTTGAAGCCGTGGCAGGCGGTACAAGCATAGAAGGTTTCTTCGCGACCATTGCCGGCAGGTAAATCTTCCGGCGATTCATCCGTGGGCGCGAAGGTGCGCTGTTGGCCTTGCGCAAACGAAACACCCGCGACCGCCGACGCGACAAGCATGGCAGCACAAAGCGGGAAGATGAACCGCCGCGCAAAGCGCGCGGCGATCCATTGAGTTGTACGAGACATTGGCATCCGAAAAGTTTGCACTCCGAGCTCAACCCACCAGCACACGAATGCGATGCATCGGATTGGCGCCATAGCCTTGCGGATTCCAGAAACCCGCAACGAATGGCTGCGCGACGCCGCGAGAATCGGTGCCGCGGGTCCAGATTTCGAAATAGCCGTCGGACGGGAGTTTCACCGTCGCCGTCCAGCGCTGCCAATCATATTTGTTTTTCGGCTTGGAGAGCTGAGCACGATGCCAGGTGGCGCCGTAATCGGTTGAGATATCAACCTGCTTCACCTCGTTATCGCCTGCCCACGATGCGCCACGCAGCTTCACTTCACGCGTACCGGCCGAAATCTTCGTGCCGTCAGCCGGATTGGTGATGATCGAGCGAACCGGCATCGACTCGAGATCTCTCATATTGTTCGGATCGACCTTGCCGCCCGGCACCATCGGATTGATCGCCACGCGGTAGGACGTGCCGCCCATGCCCTGGCCGTCATGCACCTTGTCGCGGATCCAGATACGATTGAGCCATTTCGCCGACACCGAACCGGGCCAGCCGCCGATGATGAGGCGCACCGGGCCGCCATGGATATTCGGCAGAGGCTGGCCATTCATCGCCCAGATGATGAGGTTGTTTTCATCCATCAACTTCTTGATAGGCACGCCCCGTGAGATCGCCACGCGATTGGTGTCGCCGGACAGATGCGGGTCGGCGCCATAGTGACCGCTGAACACTGCCGACGGCTTCACGCCAGCGGCCTTCAGCACGTCAACGACGCGCACACCGGTCCATTCCGCACACCCGACGCCACCATTGGTCCACTGGTTGCCACGCGCTTCCGGCGTGAAGAACGAACGGCCATTGCCGCCACATTCCAGCACCATCCGGCGCGTCACCGGCTTGAATTTCGACTTCAATTCGCCAAGCGTGATGTCGAGTGGCTTGTTGACCTCACCGTCGATCTTGATCGACCACTTATCCGCGTCCTTGGCCGCTTCGGGAATCTGGCCGTTATTGCGGATGAAGAATTTCGTGAAGGGCGTCGTGTCGTCGTCGAGCTGGCTTTCCGGTGTTTCTGCCACCAGCGGCTTTTCACCGAGCACCACCAGCTTGTCGCTCTTGCCCGGAAAGTTCAGAGGAATCGGGCCTTTTGCAGCCGGGGCTGCCGGAGCAGCAGCGGGGGGTGCAGCAGGTTTGTCTTGCGCGAACGCACCGGGCATCAGTCCGCTGGGCATGTTCTGTGAAAACGGAATAGCGCCTCCAACAGTGGCACCGACCGCGGCAAGCCCCGCCCCGCCCAGGAAGCCGCGCCGGTTCACGTCCGGCTTGCGCCCGAATACCACCGCATCAGCCCGCTCGGGATCGTCCTTGTACAACTCCTCCATCGAGCGCTCGATTTTGGACATCTGGTTCCTCGCTTTCCGGCATCGTCATGCCGTTTCTGCTCCCGCAACACCGCCGTGTTACGCATTCAATAATCCTAATGCGATAGAATCCGTGGTCAATCTGCAACAGACCTTGGTGCGGCGCGGCATCCGGGCGCAGAACTCTTGGTGGAATGAACCAAAGCCGCGTAGACTGCGTTTGAATCGGAATTCACGAGGACGGCCATGCGCCTGAGCATTTTTTCAGCCCTTTCGGCGACCGCGTTAGGCGGCGTCTTGCTGTTGACCAGCGCGCCGGCCGACGCCCAGACACGGCGTTCGCAGGAAGATTTCTTCTAATACACAAATCAACAACGTGATTTGCGGCACCGGCCGCGCTCGCGCGTGACGGTGCAGCGGCGCTCTTATCTGGACCCAGGACCGGAATTGCTGCCGGGCGAATACAAGTACCGTGACTACGCGGAGCCCTACGGCTATTCCGCGCTCACTGACGCCGTTCCGAATCAGACCTGGAATCGCAATCCGTTCAACGCTCCCTTTGACGTGCCGGGGCGTCCTTGGCCCGGCCAGGTCGATTGGTGGTAAGCAGTTGATTTAATGAGAAAAGCGCAGGCCAAGACCCGCGCTTTTTATTGTCGGAAGGGAAATTCTATCGCTGCGCCTTACTGCGATCGAACGCCGCCCAGACGCCTTCATTGCCGTCCCAGGAGCCTCGGCTGGCACCCTTCGAATACTCCGTAGCTCTTTGTTCGAAGAAATTGGCGTGCTCGACGCCGTTGAGGATTTCCACCAGCCACGGTAGCGGGTGCGGTTTTACCTGCGTGTAGCCGCCTTCACTGGCTTCGAAATAGCCGAACACCGTGGGCAGCCGCAGCTGCGTCAGCCGCCAATCGGCGACGTAACGTACGTAGAAATGGATATCCTCGGGCCGCATACCCTCGACCTCGCCCAGATCGAAGGCAAGGTCGACGAAACCTTCCTCCAGCTTCACCATGGTCTTGGCGACATCGATGATGTCGTCGCGCACCGCTGGCGTGACCGCGCCGGTCTCCCGGTTCCATTCATGGAACAGCTTGATGATGCCCTCGCAGTGCAGGCTCTCGTCGCGCACCGACCAGCTGACGATCTGACCCATCCCGTTCATCTTGTTGTGACGCGGGAAGTTCAGCAGCATCGCGAAGCTGGCGAACAGCGCCATGCCCTCGGTGAAGGCGCCGAACATCGCCAGCGTTCGCGCGACATCGGCCACCGTATCGACGCCGAACTCGTGCATGTAGTCGGCCTTGGCGCGCATCTCGCCATAGTCCCGGAACGCCTCGAACTCGGTCTTCGGCATGCCCAGCGTCTTCAGCAACAGCGCATAGGCATCGATATGCACCGTCTCCATGTTGGTGAAGGCGGCCATCATCATCTGCACGGTGAGCGGCTGGAAGATCGGGATGTAGCGCTTCAGATAATTGTCGCCGACCTCGATGTCCGACTGCGTGAAGAAGCGGAAGATCTGCGTCAGCAGATCGCGCTCGGCCGGCGTGATCCGATCCGATGCCCAGTCCTTCAGGTCGCCGCCGAGCGGCACCTCCTCGCCCATCCAGTGGGTCTGCTGCTGACGCTTCCAGAACTCATAGGCCCAGGCGTAGCGATCGACGTCGTATGTCCCTGTCGACTCGAGCAGGCCGATCTTGCCCTTGCCGATCAGGCTGCGCGGATCGAGGCGCATAATATCGATCGGCACCACTGAATCGAGATCGATTACTGACATGCGAGACACTCCTCGTAATCGGTTCGCGCCTGACCCCGTATCTGCGCCGTCTTGCTCTCCTCCTTTTCGAGCTGACCAGCGAAACCAGCCCGCGAGATCGACTTCGAGCGGCAGTAGTAAAGGCTCTTGATGCCTCGCTCCCATGCCGTCCAGTGCAGCATGTGCAGATCCCACTTATCGACATCGGCCGGGATGTAGAGATTAAGCGACTGGCTCTGGCAGATGAACGGCGTGCGATCGGCGGCCAGATCGATGATCCAGCGCTGATCGATTTCGAACGCGGTGCGGAAGATCATCTTCTCATGCTCGCTCAGAATATCGAGATGCGCGACCGAGCCTTCATGCTCGATGATCGATTGCCAGACTTCTTGCGTATCCGCGCCCTTCGCCGCCAACACTTTGGCAAGATGCGGATTGCGCACCGAGAATGCGCCGGACAGCGTCTTGTGGGTATAGATATTGGCCGGGATCGGCTCGACGCAGGCGCTGGTGCCGCCGCAGATGATGCTGATCGAGGCGGTCGGCGCGATCGCGATCTTGTGGCTGAAGCGCGCGACGATGTTGCGTTCGGCCGCGTCGGGGCATGAACCGCGCTCCTTCGCCAGCGCAACCGACGCAGCGTCGGCATCACGGCGGATCTTGCGGAACATCTTGAAGTTCCAGGATTTCGCCATCGCGCTTTCGAACGGTATGCCTTGCGCCTGCAGGAACGAATGGAAGCCCATGACGCCGAGACCGACCGAGCGTTCGCGCAAGGCGGCATAGCGCGCACGCTTCATGCTATCCGGCGCAACATCGATGAAATGCGTCAGGACGTTATCGAGGAAACGCATCACGTCCTCGATGAAGCCCGGTGCATCGCACCATTCGTGCCAGGTCTCGACATTGAGTGACGAGAGACAGCAAACCGCCGTGCGCTCCTCGTCACGATGATCG
Source organism: Pseudomonadota bacterium (assembly GCA_023423415.1). Taxonomy (GTDB): domain Bacteria; phylum Pseudomonadota; class Alphaproteobacteria; order Rhizobiales; family Xanthobacteraceae; genus Pseudorhodoplanes. Next base: position 9,416 of record JAFAFP010000186.1, read on the forward strand.
ATGCCGGTCGGCAGCGTGATTTCGCTGCAAAGATTCGACGTCGTGACTTTCAATCCAAGTTCGCGCTGATGCTTCGGCAAGGCGCGATTCACCGCATCGATGAACAGCAGGTAAGGCTCGCCGGTCTGCAGTCGCGTTTCGAGAATGCGCTGCCAGAGCTGGCGCGCATCGACCTGACGCATCACCTCGTTGTTCTTCGGGCTGCGCAGCGGAAACATCGTGCCGGCCTTCACCGCCTCCATGAATTCGTCGGTAATGTTGATGCCGTGATGCAGGTTGAGGCCCTTGCGATTGAAATCGCCGGACGCCTTGCGGATTTCCAGAAACTCCTCGATCTCCGGATGATGGATGTCGAGATACACCGCCGCCGAACCGCGACGCAGCGAGCCTTGCGAGATCGCCAGCGTCAGCCCGTCCATCACATGGATAAAGGGAATGATGCCGGAGGTTTCGCCGCCCTTCACCTTCTCGCCGATCGATCGCACCTTGCCCCAATAGGTGCCGATGCCGCCGCCGTTCGAGGCGAGCCACACATTCTCGTTCCAGGTACCGACAATGCCGTCGAGCGAATCGGACACCGAGTTCAGGAAGCAGGAGATCGGCAGTCCGCGCGGTGCGCCGCCATTGGACAGCACAGGCGTCGCCGGCATGAACCAGAGCTGCGACATCGCATCGTAAAGCCGCTGCGCGTGCGCGACATCGTCGGCAAAGGCGCAGGACACACGCGCGAACATGTCCTGATAGCTTTCGCCTTCAAGCAAGTAGCGGTCCCTCAGCGTCGCCTTGCCGAAATTGGTCAGAAGGTCATCGCGGCTGCGATCGAGCTTGAGGTCGGACGGCTTGGGTTGCGGCGCGAGCGGTCCGAGCAGCGGCGCGCGGGTCTGGGACGATCCCTCGTTTGTCATTCCGGGGCGCGGGCCTGAGCCCGCGAGCCCGGAATCCAGCAGCAATGCCGGCGTTTCTGGCTGGATTCCGGGTTCGCGCCCATCCCAAGTCGGCTGTTGCCGACTTGGGTCATGTTTCATTCCGATCTCGGGTGAACCCGAGATCGGGGGCGCGCCCCGGAATGACGTGCTTGTAGTAGAGCCCCCGCCTTCGCGGGGACGAGCGGATAGGATTGCAGCCCGGTGATTCGGCGAAACCAGATCGCCGCGTCGGTCGAAATCGAAAGCATTGGCAGGCATCGGCTCACCCCTGAATTCTGTAGGGCAAGGGCCAGCGGACGGCTTGCGGCTTAGTCCGTGGACGAACGCCCACGGCTGCAAGCGTCCCTCCGGAGCACCCCGCCCGAGGACGTTTCATCGATCACGGCAGGTCTCCTGGCTCGCGGGTCGTGGCGGCTGTCGGGGTCTTCCCGGCGCGAAAGCGCCAGTGACACGTACAAGACAGCAGCTCGCCGCTTACAGTTGCGGGGGCAGCCCCGGAATGGCCGTTCTGGCGCACCGGGTTCCCTCTTAGCCTCGTGGCACACCAGATCGTGTGCCTTGAGGACCGTGATGACTAGATACGGTAGTCAGGCAGCGTGAGTCGTCAAGGGATATTTGATGGTTTTGCCACTCTCGTCATTCCGGGGCGCGGACGTAAGTCCGCGAATGCGCGATCCGGAATCCAGGGCCACACGGACAACTCTGCTCCCTCCCCCCTGAAAGGGGGAGGGTTGGGGAGGGGGTCTCCTGAGCCAATTGAAAGAATTGGGGGGGGGGCCCGGGGG
>JAFAFP010000199.1 GCA_023423415.1 Pseudomonadota bacterium
TTCGTCGCGGCTTGCATCGTGCCGCGTACAAGATTGGTATCTGGGCCGCGATTCTTTCGGGAGGTTGATATCCGCGCTGCCGCGGCGTGCTATCTTGGCCCTTTCCTGCAAGAATGGACCGACGCGGATGCGGGGATGGATTCTCTCATGATGTACAAGATGGCGAAGGCCTGCTGTTTGATCGCAATCGTTGCGGCGATACCGATGATCGTTCTGTCCGAACCTTCGCACGCACAATCACGCGCTCCCTCCAAATGGTGCCTGCGCGGTCCGACCGGAAGCAATGCATGCCTTTACCGGACATTCGATCAATGCCGCACAGCCGCGCAGGGCACGGGCGGGAGCTGCATGCGTAATCCGAGATTCCCCGGCAGGTGACGCGGGTCCTCACGTGACGGCAGGGCGTCAGCGATCGACTCGCGGCGTTTTCATCCACACGACTGCTGCAATCGTTCCGCCGGCCAGAGCCATCATCGCCATCGCGGAATAGCCGGCGACGCCGATCCGCTCGTAGAGGAGGCCGGCCAGCAGCATGCCGAGCGCGAGCGTGACGCCCTGCATTACGGAGAAATAGCCCTGCGCGGTTGCGCTTTTTCCGTCATGCGTCGTGAGGGTGATGTAGGCGATGGCGCCGAGATGCGAGGCGCCGAATGACAGCCCGTGCAGGCATTGCAGCAACGGCAGGCTCCAGCCCGGCGGATCGAATGCCATGATGGTCCAGCGGAGGACGCCGCCGGCGGCGCCGATCATCAGCATCGGCACGCCGCCGAGCCACCGTGGCAGACGGCCGGACAGTGCGAACAGGACGATCTCCGCGACCACCCCCAGCGCCCATAGCGCGCCGATGGCGACCCCATCGAACCCGGCGGCCTTCCAGGCGATGGTCGAGAAACCGTAATAGAAGGCGTGGCTTGACTGGATCAGGCTTGCGGCCGCCACGACCGCCAGAAAGCGCGGATCGCGCCAGAGCGGCCGGCTGGCGTGCGGATCGTCCTTGATCGCATGCACTGTCGGCAATGGCAGCAGCCAAATGGACGTCACAGCGATGCTGATGGCGGACGCTGAGAGGAGCCAGATCAGGTGCAGGGCCTCGATGAAGTCGAAAGCGACGCCGGCGCCAAGATTGGCGAGGATGAAGGACGCCGATCCCCAGAGCCGCACCGGACCGTAAGCTGCACCGCGGCTGCGCAGGCCGCGCAGCGCATAGGCATCGAGCAAGGCCATGGCGGGCGTATGCGCGAAGGCAGCAAACACGGTGAAGGCGACGATCAGAAGATGGGTCGGAGCCAGCCCCAGTGACGTGAAGCCGATGGCGGTTGCGGTGGCGCAGGCGATGATGACACTGCGCAGGGCAAAGCCGCGCTCCGCCGCGCCTGTCGTGACCGGCACCGAAACGATGCGCAGCAGCGCCGTTGCCGACAAGATTGCCCCGACCTGCCCGGCATCGAAGCCCTTGGCCTGCAGCCAGACCGGGAAGAACGGCAGGTGAATTCCGATCAGAAAGCAGGAGACGATGTAGAAGAAAGAGGTTCGGAGCGCGAAGCCGTCCTTCGATGAGTGCCGCTCGTCAACCATTGGTCAGCTTTGGGACCCGATATGGCCTTGGAGCGGCCCATGAAGTTCAATGATGGCGTCGTTACCACGAATCTGGTCAGCATGGCATGATGACTCCTATGTCCGACCAAACTCCGGCTGTGCCCGACCCGTCGTCGCCCGCGGCGGTCGATTCGGATTACGAGAGCATCCACGCTGCGGTGATGGAGACGGTGCGCGGCCGGTGGTTTCTCCGCGAATATGCGCGCCGCAACCGTGCCGCCGATACTGGCACGCTGCTCGTCGCCATCGGACGGATCGAAGCATTGCTGCAGGAGCGGGGCGAGGACGCCGCGGTGCCCGCTGCCGACGTGACGCCGGCATCCGTGCCCGCGCCGCAGGGGACGAGCGGGCAGGCAAGGGGCCAGCTCTCTCTGCTGCACGATCAGTTGCGCGATATTGCCGACAGTTTGATCGAGTGCGGTGCGCCCTCGTTCCTGACCAACGATCTCAAGCGCCGCATCGCGGAGCTGTCGCAGATCGCTGGGCAATGGGGTGAGCCGGCAGAGGATATCGCGGCTGCCGAGGCCGAGCTGTTTGATGCCGCACCGGACCTTCAGACATCCTCGCTGATGCCCTCAAGTCCGGAGCCGCAGGCCATTGAAAACCGTGAGCCCGAGGTCATCGAAGCCGCTGAGCCAGAGGCGACCAAAGGCCCCGAGCCCAAGCGTGATCCATTCGCCGATATCCGCGCATTGTCCGACGCTGAGAAGATCGCGCTGTTTACGTGACATGCGAGCTCAGGCGTAATCAACCCGGGGCCGCGCAAGCGCGCGCCCAGTGGCGTTAACTTTGCGTCTTGCGTCAGATGCTGATCGGCTTGGTTTGCTGCTCGATCAGTCGCACGAGGCTGAGCGCCGTGAGCTCCGACGACTTCGGATTGGTGGCCAGCGGATTGTTTTCCAGTCTGATGCTCATGCGGCCGAAGGCTCCGGTCGCGCTGATGTGATGGCCGTTCAACGTCACGCCCGGATCGGCGACCAGCTCGACCATTGTCTTGTCGAGACCGATGCCGGCCAGCGATGTCACAACCGTGGCATTGGCATTCTGCGGATACTGGCTGGCCGCCTCGCGCGCCGTTCCCGAGAAGAACACCTTGCGTTCGGACAGCGAGGCGAGGTCGAGAAGCTTCTCGGCCGGCGTGCCTTTCCACGCGACCGGCGGCTTCACGATCTGATGAATCACGCTGTCGAGCCCGAGCGTTGCGGCTCCCGCCAGCGCATCGATCCCGCCGATCGCGCCGGACGGAATGATGATGCGGCTGTTGTGCTGCTCGGCGATTTGCGCCAGGCGCGGCAACAGCGCGTCATCGCAGAAAGCGCTGCTCGACGCGATGATCATGCTGGGAGCGGTGGCCAGTGCGGCCGGCGCCCACATGTCGATCGCGGCGCGACCTGCAGCTTCCACCACGAGATCGGGCTTCAGCGACGCGAGTTCCGATGGTGCGCCGAGAAACGGCACGCCCGACGGAATGCGCGCGCGTTCGACCGGATCATCCTTGGTCGCGACACCGGCGATGTCGATCGCGGCGCCGCGCTGTTTCAGGAGTTCGGCGACGCGGCTGTTGATTGCGCCAAAGCCAATGAAGACGACACGGAGGTTGCGGGACATTCGTTTTCTACTCTGCAGCTTCTGTCAGTTCCGGTGGTGGGTTCATGCGTTGCAGGATCGTATCGATGCGATCCTGCCATGTCTTCCAGGGTGCCTCACGATAATTGTGGTTTCGCACAATGAACGATGCGCCAGGGAAGAATTTCTCATATTGCAGATGGCGGCCGCCAAGCTCGGACCCGATGATGTCCCATGCCAGGCGAAACAGCTTCATGCGGTCGAGCGCGCCCATATGCGGCGTCTGCCAGAACGTTTTGAACTGGTCCGCCATGACGGGGTCCTCCAGCACCGAGCCGTCCGCAGGCATCTGCAGCATGCCGCCGCCGCAGAGTTCGCGCAGCGTGTCGATCACGGCGGAATAGTTTTCGACACCCCAGTTCAGCCCCGCATACATCATGCGGCGATTGAATGTGAGATAGCCCGGCACCGGCCATTCCTCGGCCGCCTGGATTTGCCCGGCAATGATCGCCTCCAGCAACGCTTCCAGCGCAGCGAGGCGGCCAAGCGTTTCACGCACCGCCGGAATGTCGGCGGCGCCGTTCGCCTGCGCGATGCGGCTCGCAAGCCCGGTGAGAAACTGCATCTTCACCAGCAACCGCACGTTGGAATGATGGTTGCCGTAGGAATGCGCCGCGGTTTCGATATAGAGCCCGCGCGACAGCGCCGGATCGTTGTGCACGAACACGCGCTCCCACGGAACCTTGACATTATCGAACATGACCATCGCATCGGCCTCATCGAAACGATAGGTCAGCGGCGCCTCGAATTCCGATTGCGCCGCCGGCGCGAATGGCTTGCGCGACCAGAGCGAAACGCCCTTGGCATTGCACGGCACGGCGAAAGTGATCGATTCCGCCTTGGCCTCGGGCGACAGTGGCAGGATGTTGCCGATCCAGATCTCGTCGGCGAGCGCCGAGCCGGTGGCCAGCATCTTCATGCCGGAGATGACAACGCCGTCATCGTCCTCCGCGATCACGCGGCAGGCGGGGTTGGGCAAATTCTTGCGCTGGAAGAAGTCCGGATCACGCGAGGCCTGCGGCGATACGATCGCATGCGCGGCGAAGATGTCGTTGTCGCGCATGAACCTGTAATAGGCGCGAACATTGTCCGCATATTGGCCGAACAGCTCGGGCCGCAGGTTCATCCCAGTCACGAAGCTTGCGATGTAGTCCGGCGAGCGGCCGAGGAGGCCGAAGCTCGGCTGGGCAAGGATGCGATGGGCGTTGCTGCGTTTGGCGAGCTCGTCCTTCGTCCGCGCCTTCATATAGTAGATGCTGTGACGCTGGCCGTCCTCTTCGTAGGTCAAGGAATCGCGCAAAGCCGGATCGCGCTTCATGTCATAGAAGTCGGCGAAGGCGCGGGCCGCGTTGCGGAAGGCGGGATGGGTCGTTACATCGCCCACCCGCTCGCGACCGACATAGACCACACGCCCGTCGCGCAATCCCTCGAGATAGTCCTTGCCTGATTTCAGCATGCTCGGCTCCTGATGGCTGTTTGCTCCATCAGAGCGCCACGGTCTCCGCGCCGCTATCCGAAAGCCGCATGACATATCCGGATTCCGCAGGCATGATGCGGCTTGCGGTCTGTAAGGGGCCGGTCCGGCGAGGACAGCAACATGGCCTACGACATCGCGCAGCTTCGTGAACTCGATCGGTTCTTGCCGGCGACGCGAACGACGCGTCCCGATATTGCGCGCTCGCATCTCTCGGCGGTCTTTGCCGATCATGATCTCAAGCTGCGGTCCGGCCGGGTGGACTTCAGCCATCAGCAGGCTGTCTTGTGTGACACCTCGGTTGGTCTGTTGCGTTACGGCACCGCCGTCGAAGTGGTTGCGCCGGCGCTCGATTTCTATGTGCTGCAACTGACGCTCGACGGCGAAGTTGCGTTCCGCACTGCGCAGTTCGAAACGCTGCTGTCGCCGGGCACATTGTTCGTGATGAATCCGGGCGTTCGCTATCGCAAAAGCTGGAGCCGCGACGCACAGCAATTGATGATCAAGATCCCGCGCCAGCGGCTCGAGACGCATGCTGTGCGGAGCGGGCAGGGTGCGCGGCCGATCCGCTTTTGCAATCAGCCATCGCCGTGTGCGGCATCGGAAGGGCTTGTCGATCTGATTGCCTATCTCTGTCGCGATCTCGGCAATGCGCAGGGATTGTGCGGTCGCAGCGCCCTGCGGCGTGAAATGGAGGACGTGCTCCTGTCCGCCTTGCTCGCGACGCAGGCGGTCGATGGGTGCGATGAGGCCGGGGTCGAACCGGGGCATCTTCGTCGCGCCGAAGCGCATATCCATGCCCATAGCAACAGATCCGTCGGTCTGCCCGAGCTTGTCGTCATTGCGGGTGTGAGCGAGCGGACGCTGCAGCAATCTTTCCTTCGCTATCGCGGACAAAGCCCGTCTGATTTTTCCCGCGACCTGCGGCTCGACCTTGCGCGCGAGGCATTCGTCTCGCGCGGCGATGTCAGCATTACCGCGATCGCGCTGGAATTCGGCTTCAATCATTTCGGCCGGTTCGCTCAAAGTTACGGTGCGCGTTTTGGCGAAAGACCGTCCGAGACATTGAGGCGGGCGAGGCATTAGGCCTGAAGCATTCTCGTGTCCCGGACGCGGCGCAGCATGAGTGAAACGAAATGATGCGACGCTGATCCGGGACCCAAGAGATTGAAGTGTCGTGGTTGGGCATGAACTATTTCGTTTATATCCTCGCCAGCCAACCAAACGGCACGTTGTATGTTGGCGTCACAAACAATCTTTCTCGGCGGGTCGGTGAGCATAAAGCGAAACTGGTGCCGGGGTTCACGCGTCAGTACGGTGTCGAAAAGTTGGTATATGTGGAGGAGTATCAATCAGTTCTGGATGCGCGGACGCGTGAACGTAGCCTGAAACGATGGCGCCGCGCGTGGAAAGTCCAACTGATTGAAAAGCTCAATCCGTCTTGGCGAGATTTGTCCAGCGAGCTTTGAGTGCGATTGGGTCCCGGTTCAGCAGCGCAACGTTTGCACGCTGCGCTGCGCCCGGGACACGAGATATCGTCAGCCTCTCTTCGGCCGCCCCGGATTCACGTGGCCGCATTGCTTGCAGCGCTGGTTATCCGGATCGCTGTAATAGGCGTCGAACACCGGCGGCATATCGCGCTCGAGCACTTCGATCGATACGGTTTTTTCGAACAGGACGTTATTGCAGTTCTCGCAATACCAGCGATGCGTATCCTTCATGCCATTCTTGCGGATGCGCTCGACAATCAGGCCGACGGTGTCGGGGCCGCGCATGGGCGAATGCGGCACATTGGCCGGCAACAGATAGATACAGCCTTCGGGCAAGACCACATCATGCGGCTTGCCTTCGTGCTGGATGCGCACATTCACGGTACCCTTGAGCTGGAAGAAGAACTCCTCCGTCGGGTTCACGTGATAGTCGGTGCGGGCATTCGGCCCGCCGACAATGGTGACCATGAAGTCGTCGGCATGGAAGATGGTCCTCGCGCCGACCGGCGGTTTCAGCTTGTCGGGATTTTCGGCGATCCACTTCATCAGATTGAATGAGGTGGGGCCATTGGCCGTGGTGTTGTACTTGTCTTCGGTTTTCTGGACGGCTTGGGCCTGTGCCATTGTTATCTCCTCACAGTCAAATCGTTACGCCGCCCGTTCAGGCGTACCCGGAACATGGTCGCTCGGATCCCATCCGGTTTTCTCGGCAAGACCAAATTGATCAGCCCAATCCAGCGTGTGTTGATCGAGATCAGTCTGAAGCGTGTCGTTGAGTCTGTTCTGCCAGCCGAACAGGGCGATCACCGCGGTCATCTCGACGATTTGCGGGGTCGAATAATATTTCTTCACGCGCGCGAAGATCTCATCCGTCACCGCGTTCGGAACGACCGACGCGCCACGCGCATAGTCGAGGGCCGCGCGCTCGGCATCGGTGAAGAGCGGACTGGTCTCGTATTCCCAGATCGCGTCGAGTTTCTCGTCAGCAATGCCCCGGCGCGATGCGCTGGAAATGTTATGCGCCTGACAGAACTGACAGCCGGCCGTGCGGCTCGAGATATAAGCGATCAGAAATCGGAAGCCGCGATCGAGCGTGCCCTCGTCGCGGATGACCGCTTTGGACAGGTCCATCAGCGCCTTCAGAATTGGCGGCCGGTGCGCAAGCAGAAGATAACTGTTGGGAATGTAGCCGTTCGACTGTTCGATGATGTCGAACTTCTCCTTGAATTCCTCGGGCAAGGTGTGACGGTCTGCTTTTTCGATGCGCGCCATGGCGGTCTCCTCGTCGTTGCCGTCATCAGACCGCGCCGCCATTCATTCTGCAAGCGGACAAAATATTATCGATTGATATAGACGAATTATGAATTCGGCGGCGCCGCCTAAGCCGCTCAGTGATGGCGTTTGTGGGGTTGATGTGAGGGAGAAGATTGGTCGTAGCCCCGGAGCTGCCGATAGCGGAGGATCTGCTGCGGCGAGAGCAGGTCCATCATCGCCAGGTGATATTTGAGATGGGTCTCGCGGAGCTGGCCCTGAAGGCGGGCGATGTCCTGCGTTGTCGTGTTCAGGTTGGCCGGCGTGATGGCGCGGCTCGCAAACAGTCGTTCAAGGACGGTTTCGTTTTCGATCAATCGTTCGCCCAGCGGAACGGCTTCATTCTTCATGCTGCGATAGAGTTCGTTCGTCCGCTGGCGTTGTTCGCCGGTCAGAGCCAGTGCGTCGGCGAATTCCAGAACGTGCATTGGACCCGGATAGCCATTGAGTTCGGCAGGGAGGGCAAGCCCCATGCCCCGACCGGCTTTCAGATCGGCAATCTGCTGTTCCGACAGCGCCTTGATCGCGCGATCCCTCATCTCGGCATAGGGTGCGTGGCCTTGCGCCAGAACGACATTCGACATTTGAAGTAATACGGCAATGCCAAGAAGAATGCGGATCATGTTCGCTCTCCTGAATTGCCGAATGATAAATCTTCCATCTGATTTCGCGATGCCAAAAAAAGTCGCGTTGGCACGATTGTGATTGGGGCGGCTACTTCACGACCTGCGCGATCGACGCGCGCGCATGCGCACGCAACACCTTGGCGAAGGCTTCTGCTGCCGGCGACAGAGAGCGACTTTCGGCATAGATCAGCGAGATCGGGCGATTGACCTGCGGCTCGACCAGCGGCCGCGACATGATGTTCCGGTCGCGCGCGAACGACCAGATGTAGGACGGCAGCACCGTAGGTCCAAGACCAGCTTCCGCCAGCATGATCGCGGTTGTCATCTGCGACACTTCGTAAAGCGGTTTGCCGCCGATCTCGCCCAGTGCGCGATCCACCAGCGCCCGGACGTTGCTGTCGCGGGTCAGCATGATCAGACGATGATCGCGTAAATCCCGCCAGCGGACGCGCTTTAGCTTCGCAAGCGGCGATGACGGTGGACAAAACAGGGTCAGCACGTCCTGCGCCAGCACTTCGCGTCGTATGCCGTCTTCACGATCGTCGAATGTGCCGATGGCGCAGTCCGCTTCGCCCGAACGCAGCTTTTCCAGGATCTGGTCATTGCGGGCATCGATCAGCCCGACATCGATGCCGGGAAAGGCCGTGTTGTATTCGGCGATCGCGGCGGGGGCGATCATGGCGGCGAGCAGGGGCGGCGCCGCAACAACGATGCGTCCGCGCTTTCGCTCCGACAAATCTTGTGCGTTGCGCACGGCCTGCTCAAGATCGGCCAGCAATTTGTCGGCGGATTGCAAAAATTCGCGGCCGGCGCCAGTCAGTTCGACACGCCGCGTGGTGCGATCGAACAGCCGCAAACTCAGTTCGCGCTCTAGCTCGCGAATGCTGAGCGACAAGGCTGGTTGCGCCACCTTCAGCCGCTCGGCGGCGCGGGTGAAACTGCCGAATTCGGCAACGGTCTTGAACGCCTGCAACTGGCGCAGCGTGATATTCATAACATCAGTATATCAATAGATAAGATAATGTCATCTTGTTCAATGAATGTAGCCGGTTGAAATTGTGCGGGAAAGGGCAGGAAAGCCCACTTGGGAACCCTTTTTCTATGGATCACACGCGGGACCAGGTTCTCCGGACGCAATGGCTTGGCCGGCGGATGCGCCGGTTCGAGGACGTCAAGCTTGTTACGGGCAAGGGCTCGTTTGTTGACGATTTGCGGCTGCCGGGCGGGGTCTGGGTGGAATTCGTCCGCAGCAACTATCCGCGCGGGCTGATCGTCAGTTTCGACACCGCCGAAGCCGAGAAGGTGCCCGGTGTGATTGCCGTGCTGACGGCGTCCTCGCTGGGGCCCCTTGGCCATGCGGCGGTCAACCGTGTGCTGCCGGATATGCGCGTATTGCCATTTCCCGTGCTGCCGGAAATGGAGATCAACGCTGTCGGCCAGCCGATCGCGGCCGTGATTGCAACCACGCCGGCTGCAGCGGTCGATGCGGCCTCGTTGGTCGAAGTCGAAATCGAGCCGGTTCCGCTCTGGGAGGATGAGGAGCCGATCTATCGCCATAGCTGGAAAGCCGGCGATGCCGATCAGGCTTTTGCATCTGCCGCTCATTTTGCGCGCGTCACGCTCGCATACGAGCGCGTTGCGCCGGTGGCGCTTGAACCGCGCACGGCGATGGCGTTCTGGGATGAGGCCGAAGATCTGCTGACGGTGTGGATGTCGACCCAGACGCCGCATCGGGCGCGCAAGGATCTCGCGGTCATTCTCAATCTCGATGAGAGCAAGATTCGTGTTATCGCCCCCGATGTCGGCGGCGCGTTCGGCGGCAAGGCGTCGATCTATCCTGAGGACGCGCTGGTTGCCTGCGCTGCGTTGAAGCTGAAGCGGCCGGTGAAATGGCGCGGCTCGCGCAGCGAGGATTTCCTGGCGGCGACGCAAGGGCGAGGCGCAACCATCGAAGGCGAACTGGCGGTGGATGCTGAGGGGACATTCCTTGGTCTTCGCGCGCGGCTTGATTATCCGATCGGCCATTGGATGCCGTACAGCGCGCTGATGCCCGGCAAGAATGCCGGGCGCATCCTGCCCGGACCGTATGTCTGCAACAACATCGACATCGCGCTTCGTGGGACAGTCGAGAACACGGCGGCGGTGAATATCTATCGCGGCGCCGGCCGGCCGGAAGCGGCGATGCTGATGGAGCGGCTTGCGGATATTGCTGCAAGCGAACTCGGCATTGATCCTGCGGAGATCAGACGCCGCAACCTGATTGCCGCCGATGCTTTCCCCTATGCGATGCCGACGGGAGAGCAACTCGATTCCGGCGACTATCCGTTGCTGCTGCAGGAAGCGTGCAGCAAGGCTCACTATGATGCGTTCGTGCGCACGCGCGACGCGCGACGCGCGGCAGGCGAAGTGTGCGGCATCGGCATTTCGGTTTACACCGAGCCGTGTGGTCAAGGTTGGGAGAGCGCCGAAGTTCGTCTCGCTCCGGACGGTCAGATCATCGCGGCCACAGGGTCGACTGCGCAGGGGCAGGGCCGCGAGACATCCTATGCGCAGATCGTTGCCGATGCGCTGCGGACCAGACCGGAAGTGATCATGGTTGCGCATGGTGACACCGCAACGACACCGAACGGCATCGGCGCGCTGGCGAGCCGTAGCACGGCGATTGGCGGCAGCGCGTTGTTGAAGGCGACTGAAGCGTTCCGCGAAAAAGCCAGGCAATGCGCTGCGCGTTTGTTACAGGCCTTTGTCGAGCAGGTCGAGTTGACGGCCGACGGCTTCGAGGTTGTCGTCCCGGTGCGGCGGCGGCTGAGCTGGCAGGATCTCGGCCGCATTGCCCATACCGATGCCGAGATTGTCACCGAGTTTGGTCAGGGTCTGCGCTCGCATTGCGTGTATGAAAGCGAAGGCGAGGCGTGGAGCAGCGGTTGTTGCATTGCAACCGCGTCGATCGACGCCGATACCGGGGTGCTGACGGTGGAACGGATCGTCTGGGTCGATGACGCTGGCGTTGTCGTCAATCCGATGCTGCTGGAGGGCCAGATGACCGGCGGCCTCGCGCAAGGGCTGGGCGAAGCGATGCTGGAGCGGATCGTTTATGATGAGGACGGGCAACTGGTGACCGCGTCTTTCATGGACTACGGCATGCCGCGCGCGGTACATATGCCGGAACTGCAGCTTGGAAAGATCGAGACACCGAGCCCCGTCAATTATCTCGGTGCGAAAGGGGTTGGCGAAGCTGGCAATGTCGGCGTGCCGCCTGCGATCGTGAATGCCGTGGTGGACGCCCTGTCGCCCTTTGGCGTGACGCACATGGATATGCCGCTGACCAGCGAACGGATCTGGAAGGCGATGCAGGCTGGAACGGCCGGGACCAAGTGACCGGATACGGAATGACGACGAAAGGAATGAGGCTATGAAATACTCAAGGAACGATGCGAAGGCCTATTCACGCGCCACGATGAAGGGCGTTTGGGCTGCAGCGCTGACGCCGTTCAGGCCTGATTACAAGATCGACGAGGCCGGCCTCGCCAGCAACCTGACGCACTGGCACAAGGATCTCGGCGTCGACGGCGTGTTCATTGCCGGCAAGCAGGGCGAGTTCTTTTCGATGTCGGTGCCGGAGCGCAAGCGCACCTTCGAGATCGCGGCAGAAACGGCGAAGAAGGCCGGCTTCCAGACCATTATGTCCTGCTCCGACCAGAACATGGACACCGTGATCGACCTCGCCAAGCACGCCGAAGCGGTTGGCGCCGATTACATCGTCGTGCATGCGCCGATCCTGCATTTCTTCAAGGAGCAGGATCAGACGTTGTACGAGTACTACAAGTATATCGGCGAGCAGGTGAATATCGGCATTGCGATGTGGAGCCATCCGGACAGCGGCTATCTGATGAAGCCGGAAACCTGCGCGCGCATTGCCGACCTGCCGAATATCGTCGCGATCAAGTACAGCGTGCCGCGCGAGATGTACAAGAAGCTGACCGAACTCGCCGGCGACAAGATCCTCGTCTCGACCGCGTCGGAAGAAGAGTGGCTCGACAATATCCTCGAGCTGAACTGGCAGCTTTATCTCTGCTCCAATCCGCCGTTCCTGTTCCAGACGGCTGTCGACAAGCGCATGCGCGAATACACCGATCTCGCCTTCAAAGGCGATGCCGCCGGTGCGCGCAAGGTGCGTGACAGCCTGCAGCCGGTGCGCGATGCGTTCAAGAAGTCGCGTCCGGCTGAGAAGCCGCATGCGCATGCAAAATACTGGCAGACGCTGCTCGGTCAGGCGGCAGGTCCGGTGCGCCGGCCGCTGCTGGAATTGACCGACGCTGAGAAAGCCAATGTCCGCGCTGCACTCGCGGCCTCTGGCTTGAAACTTGCTAACGCCGAGAAGTCCTCGGCCGCTTAAAAAAGCCGAGAAGTCCTCGGCCGCTTAAGGGCATGTGTTGATCGGCAGCTTTCTGCAGGCGTGCAGAAAGCTGCACCACTAAAAGTAGGAGTGTGGTGGTGAAACTTAAATCTGTTGCGTGTTTGCTTGCGCTGGCGATTGTTGGTCTCAAACCGGCATTGGCGCAGGAGCCGGTGAAAATCGGCTTCATCACCACATTGTCCGGTCCAGGAGGCTATCTCGGTCAGGATATTCGCGATGCGTTCCAGCTCGCGATCAATGCCGAAGGCGGCAAGCTCGGCGGCGTTCCGGTTCAGCTTGTTGTCGAGGACGATGGCTTGAAGCCCGGTCAGGCCAAGCAGATCGCCGAACGCATGATGAAGACCGACGGCATCAAACTGTTTACCGGAACCGTCTTCTCGAATGTCGCGAGCGCGGTGGTGCCGGACATTGTCGATAACGGCGCGCTGTTCGTCAGCCCGAATGCCGGCCCGTCGAATCTCGCCGGCAAGGAGTGCCACAAGAATTACTTCGTGATGTCCTGGCTGACCGACACGATGCAGGGCAGCGCCGGTCAGAATGCGACGTCGCTCGGCTACAAGCGCGCTTTCGTGCTGGCGCCGAACTACACCGCCGGTAAGGACGCAATCGAAGGCTTCAAGCGCTTCTTCAAGGGGCAGATCATCGGCGAGGTCTATACGCGTCTCGACCAGACCGACTACGCCGCCGAGATGGCGCAGATCCGCGCCGCCAAGCCCGATGTGGTGTTCCATTTCCATCCAGGCGGTCTCGGCATCGCGTTCATGCGTCAGTATCAGCAGGCCGGTCTGCTTGGCACCATTCCGATGGTGCTCGCCGAACCGTCCATGGATCATGTGCTGCTGAAGACCATCGGAGACGCGTCGCTCGGCACCGATGTCTCAGGCGCGTGGAACACCGATCTCGACAATCCGGTGAACAAGGCATTCGTCGAAGCCTTCACCAAGGCCTATGGCCGCACGCCAACAATGTATGCGGCGCAGGGTTATGACACGGCGATAGCGATCGCTTCGGCGCTCAAGGCTGTTGGCGGCAAGGTCGCCAATGTCGAAGGCTTTCGTCAGGCGATGCTGAAGGCGGACTTCGAGACCACACGCGGGGCTTTCAAATTCGGCAAGAACCAGCATCCGGTGCAGGACTGGTACGCGATGAAAGTCGAGAAGGATGCGTCCGGCAATATCGTGCTGAAGACGCGCGAGAAGATCCTGACCGCGTATGGCGATCCTTACGCCGCAGACTGCAGAATGTGATGGCAGTTATTGATCGTGTTAGCGCGGCAGCCGATCGACTTGAGATCGGGGCGGCCGTCATTCACCGGCTGGCCGATATGGAAGGCGTTTCCTGGCCGGTCGGTGCCATGTTTCGCGACTTGCCGTCGTCGTTTCTGCATGAGGCGGCGAAGACGGTCCCGACTGCGCTGGATGCCGATGCGGGCACGCTGCAGCTCAGCTTCAGCTCCTACATCATCAAGACGCCGGACTATCTGTGCCTGATCGATTGTGGCCTCGGCAATGGCAAGGAGCGACCGGACCGGCCGCTCTGGCACCGGCGCAATGGCGATTTTCTCGATCGCCTGAGGGCGCTGGGTTACGAACCCGAGCAGTTCGACATCGTCATCAATACGCACCTTCACGCCGATCACGTCGGCTGGAACACCGTACTGAGAGACGGACGATGGGTGCCCACCTTCCCGAACGCGCGTTACGTCGTTCCGGCGATCGAGCTTGCGCATTGCCAGAACCTTTTCCCGAACGACAACTTTCTCCTGCATGGTGCATATGCCGATAGCGTCCAGCCGATTGTCGAGGCGGGCCGTTATGAGGCTATCGTGCTTCCGTCGGAGATCGCTCCCGGTTTGTGGTTTGAGCCGGCGCCAGGACATACGCGCGGCATGGCGGTTGTCAGGCTCAAAGGCGAGTCAACCGACGTCCTGTTCCTGGCTGATGCCATTCACAGCCCGATCCAGCTCGCGACGCCCGATCTGACTTCGAATTTCTGCGTCGATCCAGCGCAGTCGAGAGCAACGCGACACAGATTGCTTGACGCGTGCGCGGGGACGAACACAATCGTCGCCACGTATCATTTTCCGCCGCCGGTCTTCGGCCATATTGTGCGATCGGGATCGGGATACGCCTTTGTGCCAGTGACGTGATTGCGCGAAACCGCAATGGGTCGCGGGATATTTGAAGCAGGAGGGTAGTGTGAAGATTGCTAGAATTGGTTTGGGACTGGCATTTTCGGCGATGCTGGCAACGGCCGCCGTGGCGCAGCAGCCGCTGAAGATCGGATTGATTACCACCTTGTCGGGACCTGGTGGTTACATCGGCGCCGATATCCGCGATGCTTTCCAACTCGCCGTGGATATGGAGGGCGGCAAGCTCGGCGGCGTGCCGGTGCAGGTCGTGGTCGAAGATGACGGCCTGAAACCTGGCCAAGGCAAGCAGATTGCCGATCGCATGATGAAGACTGACGGCATCAAGCTGTTCACCGGTATCGTGTTCTCGAACGTTCTCGGCGCCACCGCGCCGGATATCCTGGATGGCGGCGGCATCTATGTGAGTCTGAATGCCGGCCCGTCGAACTTTGCCGGTAAGGAATGCCACAAGAACTACTATGTCGTATCGTGGCAGAACGACACCCTGCATGAGAGTGCCGGGCAGAACGCGACCAATCTCGGCTACAAGAAAGTCTTCATCCTTGCGCCGAACTATCAGGCCGGAAAGGACGCGCTCGCCGGCTTCAAGCGCTTCTTCAAAGGCGAGATCGTCGGCGAAGTTTACACGCGCCTCGACCAGACCGATTTCGCGCCGGAAATGGCGCAAATCCGCGCCGCCAAGCCGGATGCGGTGTTCCACTTCCACCCCGGTGGTCTTGGCATCACCTTCACCCGTCAATATCAGCAGGCGGGTCTGCTCGGCACCATTCCGATGGTGGTGGCCGCTCCGTCGCTCGACGTCAACATTGTGAAGGCTGTCGGCGAAGCTGCGCTCGGCATCAATGGCACGACGCACTGGAACACCGACTTCGACAATCCGGCCAACAAGAAGTTCATGGAAGCCTGGGCCAAGAAGTACGGTCCGGACCGCCTTCCGACTTATTACGCCGGGCAGGCGTATGACACGGCGCTGGCGATCGGCGCGGCGCTCAAGGGCTCGGGCGGCGATGTAAAGGATACGGAAAAGTTCCGTAAGGCGATGTTAAAGGCGGATTTCCAGGCTGTCCGTGGCCCCTTCAAGTTCGGTCCGAACCAGCACCCGATCCAGGACTGGTATGCGACCAAAGTTGAAAAAGGTCCGGATGGAAAACCGATCGTCAAGACCGGCGGGAAGGTCATGACGAACCAGGGCGATGTTTACGGCAAGGACTGCAAGCTTTAAGGGATCGCTTCGGCCGGGAGGCGACAAGCCTTCCGGCCTCGATCTGTTGAGGGGACAAGTGCCGACATGAAGTGCTTCCTGCGATGACGCTCGCGCTCGAGCAAATCCTGAACGGATTTCAGTTCGGCATCATGCTGTTTCTGCTGGCGGCGGGATTGACGCTGATTTTCGGCATCATGAACGTCATCAATCTCGCGCATGGCTGTCTCTACATGATCGGCGCCTATGCGGCGGCGCTCGTTGCCGCGCGTACCGGGTCATTCCTGCTTGCGGTTCCTGCCGGCCTCGTTGCCGCCGCTGTCGCTGGGCTGATCATCGAGTTCCTTGTGATCCGGAAACTCTACGATCGCGATCACCTGCAGCAGGTGCTTGCCACCTTCGGCCTGATCCTGTTCATCAACGAAGGCGTGACGATGCTGTTCGGTCGCACGCCCTTGTTCGTTGCGATCCCGCCGGCGTTGTCAGGTTCGATTGAGATTATTCCTGGCATTCCGTACCCGACCTACCGCCTCGCCATTATGGCAGTCGGCTTGCTGGTTGCTGCCGGGCTCTATCTTCTCGTCAACAAGACGCGGATCGGAATGCTGGTGCGCGCCGGCTCGACGCATCGCGAAATGGTGCGCGCCCTCGGCGTCGATATCCGTCTTCTCTATACGATCGTGTTTGCGCTCGGCGCGCTGCTGGCCGGTCTCGCCGGCCTGATGGCCGGACCGCTGCTGGCTGTGCAGGTCGGCATGGGCGAGCAGATCCTCATTCTCACCTTCGTTGTCGTGGTGATCGGCGGTCTCGGCTCGATCCGCGGCGCGTTCTACGGCGCCTTGATCGTCGGTCTGACCGACACGATGCTGCGCGCATTTCTGCCGGGTTTCTTCAAGACCTTCATGAATGCCTCCGAAGCCGACGCGCTGGGCGCTGGCCTGTCGTCGATGGGCATCTACCTCGTGATGGCGCTTGTGCTCCTGATCCGGCCGCAGGGGCTGTTCAATGCTCAAGGTTGACGAAAAATACATCGCGCAGGCGAATGCCGATCAGCGCCGTTCATGGTGGCCGGTGGTCGGGACCATTGTGTTCATTCTCTGCGCGGCTGCATTTCCGCTGTTCGCAAAAGTCGTCGGCGATCCGTCCCTGATCGGTCTTGCCACCCGGATCGCGATCTATGCCATCGCCGCCGCCAGTCTCAATCTGATCCTTGGCTATGGCGGCCTCGTCAGCTTCGGGCACGCCGCCTATTTCGGGATTGGCGGCTATGTCGTCGGCATCCTGTACAATCATTATGTATCCGGTGATCCTTTCTGGGGCTTTATCCCCGGCACCAACCAGCTTCTGATCACGATTCCTGCAGCGATCATCATTAGCGGCCTGTTCGCACTGGTGCTGGGCGCGCTGTCGCTGCGAACCAGCGGCGTGCCGTTCATCATGATCACGCTCGCCTTCGCGCAGATGCTGTATTTCCTGTTCGTCTCGCTGAAGGCCTATGGCGGCGATGACGGACTGATCGTTCGCCGCCGCAACGTATTGGCCGATCTGAATCTGGCGGACGACACGACCTTCTATTACGTCACGATCGGTCTCGCGGTGCTTTACTTTATCGTGTTCGCGAAGCTGGTGCGGTCGCAGTTCGGCCTTGTGCTCGGCGGCATTCGTCAGAACGAGCGGCGCATGGCCGCGATCGGCATCTCGACCTACCAGTACAAGCTGGTGGCGTTCGTCATCGCCGGCATGGGTGCGGGCCTCGCCGGCGCGCTGATGGCGAATTACTCGAAATTCGTCAGCCCCGACATGCTGCACTGGACCAAGTCCGGTGACCTGATGATTATGATCATCATCGGCGGCACCGGCACGCTGCTGGGGCCGGTGCTTGGTGCGGCCGTGCTGATTGGTCTGGAAACCTATCTCACGTCATGGACCGAGCACTGGAAGTTCTTCCTCGGCCCGATCCTGATCCTGATCGTGCTGTTCTCATCGGGCGGGCTGACATCGGTGTTCTCAGGTTGGAGCCGCAAACGTGAGTGAACCGCTGCTCCGTGTCGAAGGTCTGATGAAGCGCTTCGGCGGTCTCATCGCGACCAACAATCTGTCGCTGGATGTCGCCGAAGGCGAGTTGCACGCCCTGATCGGTCCGAACGGCGCCGGCAAGACCACGTTCATCTCACAGCTCGCAGGCGAACTGCGTCAGGATGAAGGGACGATCCAGTTCGACGGCAAGGAAATCACGCCGTGGAAGACGCCGGTGCGGGTGCAGCACGGGCTCGCGCGTTCGTTCCAGATCACGCAGTTGCTGCCCGATTACACCGCGCTCGATAATGTCGCGATCGCGGTGCAGGCACGGCGCGGGCACAGTTACCATTTCTGGGTCGATGCGCGCAGCATCACCGATATCCGCAACGATGGCCGCCATCAGCTCGACCGGGTCGGCCTTGGCGCGCGCGCCGAAGTGCCGGTCAGTGAATTGTCGCATGGCGAGCAGAAGCAGCTTGAGCTTGCGATTGCGCTGGCGACATCGCCGCGCATGCTGCTGCTGGACGAGCCGATGGCGGGGCTGGGCACCGCCGAATGCACGCGCATGATCGACCTGTTGAAGGTGCTGAAGACCGAAGTGACGATCCTTCTGGTGGAACACGACATGGATGCCGTGTTCGCGTTGGCAGACCGCATTTCCGTGCTGGTCAATGGCGAGCGGATCGCGACCGGTACCGCGGACGATATCCGGAACAACGAGGCCGTGCGCGTGGCCTATCTCGGTGAGGGTGACGCGTGATGCTGAAGGTCGAAGGTTTGCAGGCCAGCTACGGCCGCAGCCAGGTGTTGTTCGATATCGATCTCGAAGTGGGCGAGGGCGAGATTGTTACGCTGCTCGGCCGCAACGGTATGGGCAAGACCACGACCATCCGTTCGGTTATGGGGCTGACGCCGCCAGGCGCTGGCAGCGTTGCTTTTGCCGGACAGCCGATTGCCGGCCGTACGCCGGAAGCGATCGCGCGGGGTGGCATTGGCTTGGTTCCGGAGGGGCGGCAGGTTTTTCCATTGCTGACCGTATACGAAAATCTCGTCGCTACCGCCTCAAACCGGTTGAAGCGCAAGAATCCGTGGACGTTGGACGAAGTGTTCAAGCTGTTCCCGCGGTTGCAGGAACGCCGCAACCAATATGCACGGACCCTGTCCGGCGGCGAGCAGCAGATGCTGGCGGTCGGCCGCGCGCTGATGACCAATCCGCAACTGCTGATTCTCGACGAGGCGACCGAAGGTCTTGCTCCGGTGATCCGTGCGGAAATCTGGAACTGCATATCGCTGCTCAAGTCGCGCGGGCAATCGATCTTGATCGTAGACAAGAATCTGTCGGTGCTGAAGCGGATTGCCGATCGGCATTTCGTCATCGAAAAAGGCCGGACGGTCTGGCGCGGAACCAGCGACGATATGGAGCGCGATGCCGCGCTCGTGCACCGCTATGTGACGGTGTAGCGCAGTCTCTATCACGATGTTTTCGGAATTGCTGTCACCGGCGCTGTCTCGCAGCCGCCGCTAGGCGCATTCCTGGTTTTGATGAGATCAAAGCCGGGGCACTGGTTTTGTCCTGACGCGTTGACGTCACGCGAGCCATACCCCGTTCGCTCGATCTTTCTAGCGCATGATCCGCGGCTTTTGTCCGGATCAATGCAGAGCACAGCCGCGCATGGCTGGTCCGGGATCTACAAGCGCATTTCTATTTGTTTCGACGGAGCTGGGCTTGCGCATTGCTTGCCGCGGCCGCGCCCGGGGCCATGAGAGATGCGCAGAGACCGATCCGAATTATTTTTACACATATGTAAAAAAATCTTGACCCCGCTTATTGCGGAAGTATGCTGCCCTCAACAAAACGAACGATTGAGGGCAGGAGATGCGGACCGAACTGCAGGGAAAGAGTTACCCGCCCTATACGTTACGGCCCGATCGCGTGAAGGCGCGCAAGTTCATGACCGCGCTTGGCGTTCCTGAAGACGACAAGGTTCCGCTGACCTATCTGATTTTTCTCCGCGGCGAGACGCTTGGCGTCGATCTGTTCAAGGATCTCGATATCCCGCGCGAGAAGGCACTGCATGGTGGACAGCGCTATGAGTGGTTTGCTCCCGTTACGTTCGATGACGAACTCAGCGTCACCGCGACGATCGACAAGGTGATCGAGAAGCAGAGTAAACGCGGACCGATCTGGTTCGCCGATGTCAGCTTTGAATATCGCAAGGCCGCAAGCAACGAACTCGCGCTGCGCGAAATCACGCGCCTCGTGAAACAGTCTTGAGGACAATCATGCCGGTTTTGAAACAGGGCGATGTGCTGTTCGAGGAAACGATCCCACCATCCGGTCGTGAGCGCGTCGCATTATTCTCCGAGGCGACAGAAGATCCCAACCCCATTCATGTCGACGATGCCTTTGCGCACAAAGCCGGTTTCAAAACCGTGCTGCAGCAGGGGCCGATGACGACGGCGCAATTCGCGCGACTGCTTGGCAAGACCGTTGGAGAGGACGCAGTAAAGTCGCTCGACGTCACCTTCACCGCGCCGGTCTATCCCGACGATACACTGATTTTGCGCGCAGAAGTCGATGAGCCGGGCCGCATTACCCGTTGTGTCCTGAGTGCCATGAAGAGCGACGGCACGCAGACGGCGAAGGGTGTAGCCGAGGTGAGCGTTGAGCCATGACACGACGTCATCCTCATCGTGTGCTGGTGGCCGGCGGCGCCATCGGCGTATTCGGCCGATATACCGATCGATCGCTTGTCGACATCGCTAATGACGCGATTGTCGAAGCGGTGGCGGCAGGACGCGTTGCACGATCGGATATCGCGGCCGCATTCGTCGGCAATGCCTTCGGCGGCGCTATCACCGATCAGGAATCGATCCTCGCCCAGACATTACTGGCTCCGGCAGGCATCGCCGGCATACCGATGCGCACGATCAAGAACGCCTGTTCGAGCGGGGCTGACGCCGTGCATCTGGGCTGGAGCGCGATTGCTTACGGACAATATGACTGCGTGCTGGTGCTGGGGGCCGAGAAGCTGACGCATGAGGACAGGGCGAAAGCCTTCAAGGCGTTGGCGACCGCAACCGATCATCCGCCGCTTGCCGACGGTCGTTCGGTCTTCGTCGACATCAATGCCGATCGCGCGAAGAACTATATGCAAAACTACGGAGCAAGGCCCGAACATTTTGCGAAAGTGGCAGCCAAAAACCGTGCGCATGCCGGGCTGAACGCGAGGGCTGCCGAGCGCAAGCCCGTTACCATCGATGAGGTGCTGGCCGATCGTGTTGTGGTTCCGCCTTTGACGCGTGCAATGTGCGGCGGAATGGCCGACGGCGCGGCATGTGTGATCCTTGTCAGTGAAAGCTTTGCGGCGCGGCGGGGCATTTCCGGCACGAGCGAAATCGCGGCGTCATCGGTGGTGTCCGGCATTCCCGGCGGCAGCGCGGAAGGCAATGCGACGCACCGCGCGGCGCGCGGCGCTTATGAAGCATCCGGTATCGATGTGCGCGATGTCGCCGTCGCCGAGGTGCATGATCCGACCTCGCCGCAGGAACTGTTCGACATCGAGGATATGTTGTTCTGCGGGCGCGGCGAGGCGATCCGCCTGCTTGAAGATGGCGACACGGCGCTCGGTGGCCGTATTCCGGTCAATACGTCAGGTGGTTTGACCAGTCGTGGTCATCCGGTCGGTGCGACCGGGGTGGCGCAGATCGTCGAGATTCACGAGCAACTCACCGGCCGCGCCGGTGCACGTCAGGTTGCGGGCGCCAAGGTCGGTCTTGCGCAAATGGCCGGTGGTCTGCTCGGCAACGACTCCGCCATTGCCAGTGTCCATTTGCTATCGGTTTGAGGCGAACGCTATGTCATACGCAGTGCAAGATCGTTACGATCTCTTCATCAACAACGAATGGTATCAGTCATCGTCCAACGAGACGTTGCAAACGCGCAGTCCGCTGACGGGCGATGTCCTTTGCACGGTACCCGACGCCAGCGAGCGTGATGTCGTTGACGCGGTGATAGCGGCCAAGGCCGCATGGCCGGCCTGGCACAGGGCGGGGCCGAAGAAGCGGGCTGAAGCGATCAACAAGTTGGCTGACCGTTTGCAGGCCGAAGCGGATCGTTTTGCCTGGCTCGAAACGGCCAATACCGGCAAGCCCTGGCGCGAGAGCAAGGCCAATGTGCTGACCGCCGTGGATCGTCTGCGCTACTACGCCGGCGTGTCGCGCGCGCTGGAAGGCAAGACGATGTCGACCGGCAATATCCTGAGTTTCGATTATCGCGAGCCGCTCGGCATTGTCGGCATCATCGGCGCATGGAATTTTCCGATCAACATGTTCATTGGCAAGATCGCCCCGGCGATCGCTGTCGGCAATGCGGTGATCTACAAGCCGGCCGAACCGACGCCGGTGACGACGCTTGAACTCGGCAAGCTGATTGCCGAATGCTTGCCGCCTGGCATCGTCAATATCCTGACCGGTGGCGGCGAGACGGCGGGACTGTCGATCGTCTCACACCCGGACATTCGCAAGATCTCGCTGACCGGTTCGACCGCGACGGGGCGTGCGGTGATGGCTGCGGCGGCGCCGTCCACCAAGCAACTCACGCTGGAGCTTGGCGGCAAGAATGCTCAGATCGTGTTTCCGGACGCCGATCTCGATCGGGCTGCGCAGGGCATCATGCTTGGCGCTTTCATGAACCAGGGACAGGTTTGTACCTCGGGCTCGCGCGTGTTCGTACATTTCTCCATCGCGAAGCAATTGCAGGAGAAGGTGCTGGCGCTGATCCCGCAACTCCGTCTCGGCGATCCGTTCGACAAGGCGACCACCATGGGCACGATGGTGTTCGAGGAACATCTTGAGAGCGTGCTGCACTACATCGATATCGGCAAAAGCGAGGGGGCGCGGCTCGTCAGCGGCGGTCGTCGTGCGACTATCGACAAATATCCGAAGGCGTTGGCGATCGAGCCGACCATCTTCTCGGATGTGGAGTCCGACATGGTGGTGGCGCGCGAGGAGATTTTCGGCCCGGTCGTCACCTTCCATACCTGGTCCACCGAATACGAGATGCTTGGCGCGGTGAACCTGCTCGACTACGGACTTGCCGCCGGCATCTGGACGGAAAATCTCGGCAGGGCGCATCGCACCGCGCAGGCGGTGGAAGCCGGCCGCATCTGGATCAATTGCTACAACCTGTTCCCGTCGGGCTCGGCGTTCGGCGGCACCAAGGCCAGCGGCTTCGGACGCGAAGATGCGTTCGAAACCATGTTCGCCTTCACCCAAGTCAAGAACGTGATCGCCGATATTTCTGAGAAGCAGCGCAGCTTCTACCAGTGAGGATGATGCCGAAAAGTGTGAAGCGGTTTTCGGACAACATCACGCTCAGACATAAAAATCAGGAGACGCCACAATGATTCAGTTGAACGATAACAAGACCGGTCTCGGCAATGTGACGCCAACCGATTTTTTCCAGCAGGACGAAGAGTTCAAAAAACTGCAACTCAACGTCATCGCCATCCATGTGGTGAGCGAGGAGGTGGGGGCGGACTTCTTCGAACGCAGTATCCTGCGCGCGCCGTCCGCCGACATGAAGATGCGGATGGCCAAGACAGTGATGGAGGAATACGGCCATCACTTGCGCTTCCGCAAATTGCTGGAAGACTTGAACCTCGATTGGGAAGAGGTGGTGAAGGAGAAGGCGCATCTGTCGACTTTCGATGTGCCGATCAATACCTGGGCCGATCAGATGGTGTTTCTCGCGCTGGTGGATCGTGCAGCCGCTCACCAGTTCCGCCACTTCATCAAGTCGCCCTACGAGCCATTCCGGCTGGCGTGTCAGGACACGCTGAATGAGGAGTATGGCCATGTCGGCCTCGGCATGGACGGCGTGAAGGATCTGCTGAAGACGCCGGAAGGTCGTGCCGAGGTGGAGAAGTCGGTGCAGAAATGGCTGCCGGTGGGGCTCGCTTCGTTTGGCGGCGACAAGTCGCGTACCAATGAGCGCTATCGCTACTGGGGTTTCAAGTCCGCGACCAATGAAGACATGCGCGAGACCTATTATCAGCAAGTGCGTGCATTCATCGTCAAGGATTGGGGTATTCCATTGCCGGCCAAGAGTGATGAGTTCATTGCCAGCATCGGCGGCGATCTGAACAAGCATGTGATGTATGCGGGGTGATGGCGACACGTCTGTCGTTATCCGCCCTCATCCTGAGGAGCGTCGCACGTAGCGCGCGTCTCCAAGGACGAGGGCGAACCACTGTGGCGACCGATTCTTCGAGACGCATTGCTTTGCGATGCTTCTCAGGATGAGGCCGAGGGATTCTGAATGCTGGACCAACCAACATCGACCCACACTGTCACACTCCTCCCTGCGGGCGATGAGTTGCAGTGCTCATCGACGCAAACCCTGCTCGATGCCTGCATCGCGGCCGGTATTCCGATTGCGTACAATTGCCGCTCCGGTGAGTGTGGCGAGTGCATGGCCTCGCTTAAAGCAGGCGAGGTACACGAACTGCCTGGCGCAGATCCGGCGATCTTCACCGATGCGCATCGGGCGCAGGGCAAGATCCTCACCTGCATGTGTTTTCCGCGCAGCGCGCTGACGCTCGACATTCCGCTGCAATCGGATGCTCCCGCGATCCGTCCGACGACAGTCAATGCGATGGTGCAGCGTGTCGAGCGACTGACGCCGACGATCTACGGCGTCATCGTCGAGACCCCGTGGCCGATTGAATATTACGCGGGGCAGGCGTTCGAATGGGTGGTGCCCGGCGTCACGCCGAACCGGACATACTCCGCTGCCAATCGGTCGGGGCAGGATACGATCGAATTTCATGTGCGGGTTTATCCCGGTGGCAAGATCGGGGCCTTCGTGCAGGAACTCACGGCCGGTCAACCGCTACAACTGGTGGGACCATACGGGCAGTTCCGCTTTTCGGGGCATGACTGGCGTCCGGCGCTATGCATTGCCGGGGGGACTGGACTTGCGCCGGTGATGTCAGTGCTGGATCATGCGGCGGCGACAAAAGACAAGCGGCCGATCCGGCTGTTCTATGGGGCCCGGTGTCAGGACGAGCTCTATTGTCTCGAACGGATTGAAGAGTGGACGGGAGTTTTGCCGAACTTTGAATTCATACCGGTTTTGTCCGACGAACCGGCGGACTCGGGCTGGCGCGGCGCGCGCGGTCTGGTGACGGATCTCCTGGCGGAGAATGTGGGTGATGCCTTCGGTCTTGAGGCCTATGTCTGCGGCCCCCCGATGATGATCGATGCGGCAGTTGACATCTTGACCCGTTTCGGTGCGCTTGAAGAAGACATCAGGACGGACCGCTTCGTGCAGGCGAAATCTGTGCAAGGCAAGTCTGCGCAATTGTAGGGTCGAGGAATGAATCTGCATCATCGTTTCATGGTGCCCCCGCCGCTCGCGACGGCCGACTTGGTCATGAAGGATGGTGCGATCATCCGCCTGCGCCGATATGGCAAGGCTGGGGCGACCCGTCTCGTTCTCAGTCATGGCAATGGTCTTGCAATCAATGCCTATGTGCCGTTCTGGTTGCCGTTGTCCAACGACTACGATGTGGTCGTGTTCGACATGCGCAATCATGGCGAGAATCCGCTGCACACGCAGGAGGGGCACACGTGGGAGAATTTCTTCTCGGATATCGAGGAGATATTCCAAGGCATCGCCACGCATTTCGGTGCGGCGCGAACCGTGGGCGCCTTTCATTCCCTGTCGTCGATAGCCACCCTTGAACAGGCGCTGCGGAACGAGAGCCGTTGGGACGGCCTCTGCGTCTTCGATCCACCGATGATGCCGCCGGTCGGACATCCGCTGCACGAGCTGCAGCATGCCGACATGGAAAAGCTCGCGTCCCGCGCGCTGCGCCGCCAACGAGTTTTCGATACGCCAGATCAGCTTGCATCGCAGTTTCGCCGTCGTGCGTCCTTCAGCCGTTGGCTGCCCGAGGCAGCCGATCTGCTCGCGCGTCACACGCTACGCCAGATGTCCGACGGACAATGGACATTGTGTTGTCCGCCCGAGTTCGAATCCTATGTGTTTCGCAGCAATGTCGATCCGACCTTGTTCCATCGCCTTCGCGATATGCCCATGCCACTGCGCATCATCGCTGGTGATCCGGCGTCTCCCCACACGAGTCCGGCGGCCCCGACCGCCAAGGCGGCGCATGACGAGATGGGCATCGACTATGCGATGGTACCTGACACCACACACTTTCTTCAGGTGGAAGAACCGCAGGCCTGTCGTGATCTGCTGATCGACTTCCTGCGAAAATACGATCTCGATTCCCGATAATCTTTTCAACGTACAGACGGACGCCATCATGCCCGATCTTTCCGATCTCCGCATTCCCTACGGCGCTTATTGGTCGACGCCATTCTCACGCTGGCAGATGAGCTTTTCTGATCTGCACAGTATGAAATTCGCCGCGCTCACTGCAGCGAAAGTCGCCAAGGACAAGCAATGGCCGCTCGAGACGCTCGATCATTCCGTGCTTGGCATCACCGTGCCGCAGGAAAAGAGCTTCTGGGGCGCGCCATGGGTCATGACCATGATGGGCGCGCCGTTCGTCGCCGGCCCGACCGTTTCGCAGGCTTGCGCCACCTCTGCACGTGCGCTGTCAGCCGCAGCGTCGGAGATCAGCGGCGGCGATGCTACGGCCTCGCTGGTCGTGACCTGCGACCGCACGTCGAATTCCCCGGTTGTGGTGCATCCCAATCCGCGCGGACCGAGCGGTGCGCCAAGCGTCGAAAACTGGATGCTGGACAATTTCAACGATGAACCGACCGGTCATTTCGCCATGATCGATACGGCAGAAAACTGCGCACGCGATTGGCAGATTTCGACACAGGAACAGCATGAGCTGGCGGCGCATCGCTATGATCAGTATCGCGATGCGTTGAAGGACGATGCAGCCTTCCTGCGCCGCTTCATGACGCTGCCGTTTGCCGTGCCGGATCCGCGCTTCAAGAAGGACACCGGCACGCTGACCGGCGATGAGGGTATCCACGACACGACGCTGGAAGGTTTGAAGAAACTCAAGCCGGTGCGGGAGGGCGGCACCGTGACGTTCGGCGGGCAGACGCATCCGGCCGACGGCAATGCCGGCATGATCGTGACCGCGAAAGATCGCGTAGCGGAATTCACCACTCAGCCGGGCATCGAGATCCGTATCCTCGGTTTTGGGCAGGCGCGCGAGCGGCACGCCTATATGCCGGCGGCTCCGGTGAAGGCGGCCAAGCGCGCATTGGATGCCGCCGGTATCGGCATCGACAAGATCGATGTGTTCAAGTCGCACAATCCGTTCATCGTCAACGACATCGTGTTCGCGCGTGAAACCGGCGTCGATGCAACGAAGATGAACAATTACGGCTGCTCGCTGGTGTTCGGTCATCCGCAGGGGCCGACCGGGCTTCGTCTTATCATCGAGATGATCGAGGAATTGGCGATGCGTGGCGGCGGCAACGGGTTGTTCCACGGATGCGCGGCTGGCGACACGGCGATGGCCGTCGCGATATCGGTGCAGGACAAGAGAAAATAACGGCGGGGTGGGGACGTGAACGTCAACGGTCAGGGTGCGGTCATTACCGGCGGAGCGTCGGGGCTTGGGCGCGCGGCGGCGGAAGCGCTGCGCGCGGCGGGCGCCACGGTTGCGATCCTCGATGTGAATGCGAAGGCGGCGGAGGATGTGGCGAAGTCGCTT
The DNA here is from genome assembly GCA_023423415.1 of Pseudomonadota bacterium. Classification (GTDB taxonomy): domain Bacteria; phylum Pseudomonadota; class Alphaproteobacteria; order Rhizobiales; family Xanthobacteraceae; genus Pseudorhodoplanes. The sequence goes on from JAFAFP010000199.1 coordinate 27,629, forward strand.
GGTGGCTTCGCGGCGACCTGCGACGTCACCAGCGCCGATGGCACGGCGGCCGCGCTTGCCGCCGCCGAACAGGCCATCGGCCCCATTCGCGTGTGCCTCAACTGTGCGGGCGTTGGTCCGGCCAAGCGTATCCTCGGCCGCGACGGGCCGATGAACCTGGATGATTTTGCACGCGTCGTGCAGATCAACCTCATCGGCACCTTCAATGTGTTGCGACTGGTCAGCGCCCGGATGGCCAAGCTCGATCCGTTGCCGAGCGGCGAGCGCGGTGTCATCATCAATACGGCATCGATTGCGGCCTATGAAGGTCAGGTGGGGCAGGCGGCCTATGCCTCGTCGAAAGGGGGCGTCGCCGCATTGACGCTGCCGGCAGCGCGCGAAATGGCGCGGTATGCCATTCGCGTCCTTGCTATTGCACCCGGTATTTTTGAAACACCCTTGCTGCATGCGCTTCCGGAAGCGGCGCAGCAATCGCTGGCCGCTGCCATTCCTTTTCCATCGCGCCTGGGACGGCCGGATGAATTTGCGTCGCTGGTGATGCATATGGTCGAGAATGCCATGCTCAATGGTGAGGTGGTGCGTATCGATGGTGCGATCCGCTTGTCCGCGGGATAGAGGCGCGCCCTCTAACGTCGGTTTGTCTTGTGCTCGCGAAAGCGACGCTGGCATCGCTGTGCCCATCGATGCGCAGGAATCACTGCGTGCGGCTGCTTCAGGCTATGCTGGTCCGATCACCTTGCAGCGCAGCGGAATGGCGCGAACAAAATTTTACATCAACGTAAAAAACATTGACTCGCGATTGAAGGCAGGCGAGAGTTCTTCCAATCAACGATGATCGAAGCGTAACATCACGTCTACCGATCACGCCCGACGGGAGGAACAATGTCTGCGCTCGCTTTGAACGACCACGACTTTGTCACTGTCGAGCTGGCCCCGCCGTCGCTGCAAATGGAGCGGCGCGAGAATGACGAAATCATTCTGCGTTCAGGAATTGCGCTCGCCGATCACGCGCGTCATGTCGGAGAGTATCTCCAGCACTGGAAACAAGCCGATCCGTCTCGGACTTTTTTGGCCGAACGCGATGGCGCGGGTGCGTGGCAACGATTGAGTTTCGGCGAGACTGCAGCGCGATCCGATGCGATCTCGCAATGGTTGCTCGACAGCGGGCATGGCGCCGACCGGCCGATTGCCGCGCTCTGCGACAACTGCATCAACATGAGTGTGCTCAAGCTCGGTACGATGCAGATTGGCCTTCCATTCATGCCGATTTCGCCAGCGTATTCGCTGATGTCGGAAAACTTCGCCAAACTGAAGCATGTCATAAGCGAGATGCGGCCGAGTCTGATCTATGTGTCGTCGCTTGCAATGTTTGCCCGCGCGCTTAAGGCGCTCGATCTGAGTGACGTGCAACTGATCGCCGATGCGCCGCATCCGGACTTTCCGCAGGCGTTTGTGTTTTCCGACCTGCTGACAACATTAGCCGGCCCTGATGTGCAGAAACGTCGGGACGCCGTCACCCCCGATACGATTGCGAAGATTTTGTTGACGTCGGGCTCCACCGGTATGCCGAAAGGTGTGATCAATACGCACCGGATGATGTGCGCAAATGGCACTGCGGTGGATCAGGTCTGGGTGTTTCTGACTCGTACACCGCCGGTGCTGGTCGATTGGCTACCTTGGAATCACACCTTCGGGACCAATTTCAATTTCAACCAGGTGCTTCGGCATGGTGGCACGATGTACATCGATGCCGGCAAGCCGGCGCCCGGCAAGATCGAAACCACGCTGAAGAATTTGCGCGAGATTCAGCAGACCATTCTCTACAACGTGCCGCGTGGCTACGACATGCTGCTGCCGGCACTGGAGGCGGACGACGAGTTCGGCCGTTTTGTTTTCGAGAAGATTGAGGTCATTTTCTATGCCGGGGCGGCGTTGCCGCCGCATCTGTGGCAGCGCCTCGATGCGCTTGCGGTAAAACACCGTGGCAAGCGGCTGCCGATCCTGTCGTCGCTCGGTTCGACGGAGACGGGGCCTGTCGCCAGCTTGTGTCACTGGCCGGCTGCGGATGTCGGAGGCGTCGGCCTGCCGGTCCCGGGTTGCGAGCTCAAGCTCGTGTCCGATGGCGGCAAGCTGGAAATGCGCGTGCGCGGTCCCAATGTCACGCCCGGCTATTTCCGCAGGCCCGACCTGACCGAGATGGCGTTCGATGAGGAAGGCTTCTTCAAGCTCGGAGATGCCGTGGCCTTCATCGATCCGGTCCTGCCGGAGCGGGGGCTTCGCTTCAATGGACGCGTATCGGAAAACTTCAAACTGACGAGCGGCACCTGGGTGCAGGTCGGCGATCTTCGTCTGGCCGCCATCAGTGCGGCGGCGCCGGTTATTCAGGATGCGGTTGTGACGGGCCATGACCGCGAAGAGGTGGGCCTGCTTATCTTTCCGAATATCGAAGGCTGCCGGAGCGTCTGCAATGCACCGGATGCGCCGCTGTCCGATCTTGTGGCTCGCCCGGAATTGCATGCCCATATTGCGGCATCGTTCAATGCGTTCAACGCAGCCAATCCGGGCAGCAGCCGTCAGATCGGGAGGGTATTGCTGATGACGCAACCGCCGTCGATCGATGGCAACGAAATCACCGACAAGGGCTACATCAATCAACGGGCGGTGCTGGAGCAGCGTGCCGACCTGGTGAGGCGTCTCTATTCGGACGGGCCACATCCCGATGTCGTGGTGATCAGCACGTCGACGCGAGACCAAAGCACACAAGAACAAAAGCTAACCGCCGCCTGACGCGGTCCACGTTTCAAAGGGAGGAGATGATGAGACTGAATGCCCGCAAGGGAATGATGACGGCTGCCTTGATGGCACTGCCATTCTTCGCAGTCCTGCCAGCATCGGCGCAGGACAAGCCGATCAAGATCGCGATCATGAACGACATGTCCGGCGTCTATGCCGACTTTCAGGGCATGGGTTCTGTCATCGCCGCACGGCTCGCTGTGGAGGACTTCGGCAAGCAGATCAAGAACAGACCCATCGAGATCGTCTTTGGCGATCACCAGAACAAGGCGGACATCGGCGCCACCATGGCGCGCCGATGGTATGACGTCGAAGGCGTGGATGCGATCGTCGACGTGCCGAATTCCGGCATCGCGCTCGCGGTCAGCGACATCACCAGGGAAAAAAACAAGGCATTCCTAATCTCCGGCGGCGTCAGCACCGACCTGACCGGCGCCAAATGCACGCCCAACAATGTGCACTGGACATTCGACAACTACGCGCTCGCCAATGGTCTGGTGCAAGCTGCACTCAAATCGGGCAACGACTCCTGGTACTTCCTGACCAGCGATTACGCGTTCGGTCACAATCTCGAACAGGCTGCATCGGGGCTTGTGAAAGCCAACGGTGGCAAGGTGCTTGGCGCCGTGCGGCATCCGCTGGGCACGGTCGATTTCTCCTCCTTCCTTTTGCAGGCACAGGCGTCGAAAGCAAAGATCATTGCCCTTGCCAATGCCGGCGGCGATACGACGAGTGCGATCAAGGGCGCCGCGGAATTCGGCGTGACCAAAGCCGGGCAGAAGATGGCGGGGCTCGTCTTCATCATCAACAATGCGCATGCCCTCCGGGCGTCGGCGCAAGGTCTACTCGCGGTCAGTCCGTTCTACTGGAACACCGATGACGCCACGCGCTCATTCGCCAAGCGGTTTCAGGCGGCGCATGCGCAGAAGAACATGCCGAACGAAATGCAGGCTGGGGTGTATGCCGCCGTGCTGCATTATCTGAAGGCTGTTCAGGCGCTGGATGGCGACACCGCCGGCGACAAGGTGGTCGCGAAGATGAAGGAGATGCCAACCGACGATCCGTTGTTCGGGAAGGGGTATATTCGTGTCGACGGGCGGAAAATTCATCCAATGAATCTCTACGAGGTGAAGGCGCCGGCCGAAATGAAGGAACCCTGGGACTATTACAAACTGGTTCTGGAAATCCCCGGCGAACAGGCATTCCGCCCACTCGATAAAGGCGGCTGCCCGCTGGTGAAGGCGAACTGAGAAGCATCCGGACCGATGGGCCGGTCCGACTCGCTCGGGCCGGCCTCCGCCTTGTCTCCAACTGGCACAGGGCCAGCGGATCGGCTAAGGATGGCCGCCCGAACAAGACAGGTGGTCAACCGAATGTCAGCCCGCGAACCTGCCAAGAAAGTCAAGAAATCGGAGCTTCGGCGCGAAGCGATTTTGCAGAATGCGCTGAAGATCTTCGACCGGCAGGGCTTTGCCAATACCTCGCTCGACGACATCGCCAAGGAAACCGGAGTCAAGCGGGAGGCGATCTACTATTATTTCAACAACCGCGCCGAAATTCTGCTCCAGATCATTCGTCCGCAGAGTGAGTCACTGGTCGAGGGCCTGCGTGAGGTCGTCGAGTCGCAGGCTTCGTTTCAGGACAGGCTTTACGGCGCGATCCGCAACCATCTCGAGCGTTTCGATCGCAACTGTCTGGAAATGACGGTGAGCCTGCGGGATGTCTATCTGGAAGACGCGCGCGATGTCCGGCGCGAGATGGACAAGATCTGGCGCTCCTACGAGACCATGTGGACCGGACTGATCGCCGAAGGCCAGAAAAAGGGCGACTTCGCACAATGCGGGGAGCCGAAGATGATCGCCTTCGGCATCCTTGGCATGTGCAACTGGCTGGCGCGCTGGTACGACCCCAAGAAGGGTACGCCGATCGAGGAACTGATCGAGACTTATTTCAAGATGATTGCCTTTGGGCTGGTGAAGGAGAGCGCCCGCAAAGCCGTTCCTTCGAAGAGTAAAAAGGATGCCCCGCGCCGCGGAACGCGAGGCACATCAGTCGCGCCTTCGATGGATGCCGCAGAGTGAAGCAAACCTCACCATTTCATCGGACATTTGCTCGCGAACTTGTCCTTTGAATCCTTGACGATGGTCGCCACCGTCTTGAGCGTCAACGTGCCCTCGGAGTCCTTGATCGCGTCCTGCAGGTAGAAATCCTGGATCGGGAAGTGATTGGTGTTGTATTTGTAAGATCCGCGTACTGACGCATAATTCACCTTCCGCATCGCATCACGCATCGCGTCTTTCTTCGACGTGTCGCCCTTGACCGCAACGACTGCGCTGTTGATGAGATTGGCGGCGTCGTAAGTCTGCGCCGCGTAGAATGACGGATAGGCCTTGTTCCTGGCTTTGAAGTCGGACACGAACTTCTTGTTGGCGTCGTTCTGCATATCAGCGACCCAATGCTGCGTGCCAGGGACGCCCAGCGCCAGGTCGCCCTGACGCGGCAACGACAACGCATCGATGGTGAACGCCGTATAGAGCGGGATCTGTCCCTTCAGTCCGGCCTGATTGAACTGATTGAGGAACTGAACGCCCGCAGCGCCGGGATAGAATACGAACAGCGCATCCGGCTTGGCGGCGCGGATTTTCGATAGTTCAGTCGAGAAGTCGAGATGATCCGGCCATTTGGTATAGTCTTCACCAACGATCTGTCCTTTAAAGACGGACTTCACGCCACCCAGAATATCTTTTCCGGCCGCGTAGTTCGGGCCGAGCAGATACAGCGACTTGATGCCTTTCTGGTTCATGTATTCGCCGATCGAATCCGGCGTCTGGTCATTTTGCCAGGAGGTCGAAAAGAAGAACGGCGAGCAGAGTTCGCCCGCGACCTGGGACGGCCCCGCATTGGCGCTGATCAGAAAGGTCTTGGAATCGACAACCGGTTTGAGGGACGCCAGCAGGACGTTTGACCAGATATAACCGACGATAAAGTCGACCTTGTCCGACTGGACCAGCTTCTCGCTTTTCTGTCGGCCGATATCTGGCTTCTGGCCGTCGTCTTCGTAAATAACTTCGACAGGCACGCCGCCCATCTTGCGTCCCAGATGATCGAGCGCGAGTTCGAAGGCGTTTCGCATGTCGTTGCCGATGACCGCTGTCGGACCGCTGAATGTGCTCACGAAACCGATCTTGATGCTTTGTCCTTGTGCGGCGGCGGCTGTCGTGATGACCGCCGCTGCCGCTGTGCCGAGTAAAATCGCCTTCACGTGCGTTCTCCCTCTGGTTATTGTTATGAGCATTGCGTCATCGCTGGTTCAGCGGCAGACGCCGCCGGCGAGACAGTTTCAGCGTGCGGCCGCTTCAGAGCGGAGCCGGAACCTCTGGATTTTGCCAGTACTGGTTTTCGGCAATTCATCGACGAACTCGAACCAGCGGGGACATTTGATGTGGGCGATCCGCTCACGCACATGCGCGCGCAACTCGTCGGCGAGCTGCTGGCAATCCGCTCCGTTCCTGTGCTGGAGCACCACATAGGCCTTCGGCTTGATCATGTTGTCCGCATCGGCATGGCCGACGACGGCGCATTCCATGACGGCAGGATGCTGGGCGATGACGCCTTCAACCTCGGCCGGCGACACCCAGATGCCGCCGACACGCAGCATGTCGTCCGAGCGACCGACCAGGAAGAAGTTGCCGTCCTTGTCTTCGTAGAGCTTGTCTCCGGTGAGCACACCGCCGCGGCCCATTACCTGCGCGGTCTTGTCCGGCTTGTTCCAGTATTGTTCGGCGGCGGACGGGCCGAACATTCTCAGGTTGCCGATTTCGCCCTGCTGGACTGGATTGTCATCGTCATCGACGATTTCGGCGCGGAAGCCATTGACCAGGCGTCCGCAGCTTCCCGGCACCGATTGGCCCGGCCGGTTCAGGATGAACATGTGGGTCATCTCGGTGGTGCCGACACCGTCGAGAATTTCCACACCGGCAAATTGCTTCCAGCGCTCGAGCAGGACGGCCGGGAGGATTTCCCCACCGCTGACGCAGAGCCGCAACCGATGGCAGGCCTGACGAACGCGATCCTGCCCGATCCGATCCTCGGCGATGCGCAACATGCCGGCGAACAAGGTCGGCACGCCCATGACGACGGTCGGCTCATATTGCAACCATTGCTCCCACACGACATCCGGTGTGATCGGTCCGGGATTGACAATGTTCTGCGCGCCATTGCGGATCGGGAAGTAGACCTGATTGCCGAGACCGAACGCGAAATACATCTTCGGCGGCGAAAGGACGACGTCGTTCTCGTTCATCGCCAATGCGCCGCGACCGAACAGTTCGCAGGCCCAATAAATATGTGCGCCGGTGTGTACCACGCCTTTCGGCTTGCCGGTGCTGCCCGAACTGTAAAGCCAGAAGGCCATGTCGTCGGGATTGGACGGATAGGTTTCGGCTTGTCCTGCCTGGCCGAGCAGCACGTCATCCAGAAAGTCGATGCCCGGGACACGGGTGCGTGCGGTCAGGAGGTGACGCACACTTGGCAATTCGTTGCGCATTGATGCGATCACCGGAGCGATCGTGTGATCGACGATGACCGCAACCGCTTCACTGTCGGTGATGTAATAGCGGTAGTCTTCGGGCTTGAGGTAGGTGTTGATCGGCAGCGCAATGGCGCCGATCTTCATCACGCCGAGAAAGATGGCCGGGAAGTCGATGCCATCGACCACGCTGAAGAGCACACGCTCACCGGGCCTGATGCCGAGAGCACGAAGCGCGTTGGCGATCTGTGCGACCCGGGCGGAAAATTCGCCGTAGCTCCATGTCCGGTCTGGCGCGATCAGGTAGGGCCGTTGCGCACGATCTGCGCGCATTTGATGTTCGAGAAGATAGTCGACGACATTGCCGGTCAGCCCCGACGATGGGGCCATCTGTAGATCCGCCTTCATCGGCATCCTCACCCAGATCTTGTTATTATTTACATCTATGTAAAATTTACATTCTTGTAAAAAACAAGTCAAGGCGAGCCGCGTTATCGCCCATGCTGAAAGGGCCGGCGGACATCGGTCTCACGCACGAGCCGGGGCGGGGGTGGTATGGTGGTTCGAGACCGGGACGACCGTGTGTTGCTGTTCGTTCGAAACGGTGCAGGTGAGCGCGATCGGAATACTCACCCGCCGATTGTCCGACGCTCGTTAACGCGTCGCGCCTACCTTCGCGGTCCTTGCGGAGTTCTGAGCACAGAACGTATCGACGGCTTCCGTGATCGCAGCGGCGATCTGGGACTGGTGTTCTTCTCTGTCCATCAACAGTTCTTCGTCGCGATTGACGATGGATCCGGCCTCCAGCAGCACCGCAGGCATCGCCGTGTTCTTCAGGATCAGCAATTGGTCGTAGCGATACACGCCGGTTTCGGGATCGAGCAGGGCGCGACGGCGCGCGCCCATGAAGCGTTCGGTGTAATGCGGCGTATATTCCATGCCGCGCGCTTTCAACCTCGCGCCGAGCAGCTTGGCGAAGGCGAAGCTGCGCGGAAAATTTGCGTTCTCGTTGGAAATAAAAATCGAGTGACCCTTGAAGCGGTCGCTGTATTCGAGTTGCTTGCCTTCGTACTCCCACTTCGATTTGAAGATTTCGGGGACCGAGTCGTGATGGACCGACAGCAACAGATCCGCCGACATCGCGTTGGCCTGTAACACCCGGCGGACAAGGCTGGGGATGGCCTGGCCGGTGCCGAGCAGGACGGTCGTACGACCAAATCCCGCAGCGATCATCTTGCGTTCGATGACCTTGGCGAGGCGGAGATTGAAATCGTATTCGGTCTTGCCGCGTGCGCTGATGGCGCCGGGAATTTCCGGTGTATGTCCGACGTCGACGACGAGGTGGAATTTTCCGGGATCGCATGCCGGCGCGGCAACGGTCGGCTTTGGCCGTGATGCCTGCGCCGTTGCCGGCGGGCTGGAAACGACCCAGGCAACCAGCATGGTGACAGCAAGCACGGCTGGCGCCCAGCCATTTTTCTGGCGTCTCATGACAGGACGATCACTGATTCGAAGTTCCACCCCGATATTGGTGGGAAACTAGAGTGCAGCGGCCTTGCTGCGCAAGCCGGACCGCGCTCGCGCTATCCGCGCCAGCTTTATGTCATTTATTGGTCCAGTGCCGTTTGAGCCGCGACCCCGTTTTGCAGTGCGACGTGCAGACCCGGTCCCCATCGTGCTAGGCGAGATGGCTACTCACATCGGACTTTTTGCGAGGTTCATTCATGGTGACGGCCCAACTTCCGGATCGTGTGCATCTGGTCGGCAGTATCGGACTCGATAATGTTGACGAAATCTTCCGGGTTGTCGGCGCGAAGCTCGGCCAACGGCTGAAACGTGTGCCGGACGGTGAAGTGGGCAGTCGTCGCCTCTGGGTCAGCTTTCAATATCCCTTGCTGCGCTCAAGCCCGTTCCTTCGTCCCGATCCCGACGGGGGTGTTCGTGCGACCTCCAAGTTTCCGTTACTCGCTCTGGCGCAAGGGGTGACGTCTGACGAAATCAGCTTTGGCGAACTGGGTTATGCGCGCGAGGCCCGTGCATCGTATCTGGATCTGCTGGCGGCGAAGAAACGAGGCGATTTTCCGGAACATGTGCGTCTGCAGGTTTGCCTGCCTACGCCGTTCGGGGTCATCTACGCCTTCGCTGCGCCAAAGGACGTACTTGCGATCGAGAAGGCCTATGAGCGGGCGATGATCGCTGAAGTGCAGGCCTTGTGCGATGCCATTCCGCACAAGGACCTTTCGATCCAGTGGGACTTCTGCCACGAGATGATTTCACTCGACGGTCAGCCGCAGGACTGGTTTCCGTCCGCCGGCGCGACGCAGCCGGAAATCATGGCGCGCATGCAGCGCATCTGTGCACCGGTTCCCGCCGATGTCGAACTCGGCATTCATTTCTGTTACGGCGATTTCGGCGCCAAGCATTTTATCGAGCCAAAGGATGCGGGGCGCATGGTGGATGTTGCTAACGATATGGTCAGATCGGTTGAGCGACGGATCGACTATATCCATTTTCCGGTGCCGGTGACGCGAACCGACCGAGCCTACTTCGAGCCCTTCAGGAAGCTGGCGCTCGATCAGAAGACCGAGGTCTATCTCGGGCTTGTTCACGCTGCCGACGGCATCGATGGGGTTATCGCCCGTGTTGCGACCGCGCAGGAAATCGTGCCGCAATTTGGGATCGCCACCGAATGCGGGATCGCGCGGGCGCGCAAACCGGATCTTGTTCACCGGATTCTGGATACCTATGCGGGTGCTTCGCGAAATCCCGGCTCACGATGACACGCCGTTAGCGAGGCTATGAGCTGCGCTTGACCCCGGCGTCATTCACTTTGTCGCGCGGAAGCAGCAGGTCGCCCGCGATCCGGCGCCGCCGCTTGACCTCGTCCTTGTCATTGACCGCCATGGTCATCCGGATGCCGATGACGACGGCCATATGCGCCTCGGCATAATCGCGCGCATCTGCCTCGCTTAGGCCCGCCTCGCGATACAATTGGAGTGCGAACGCAATTCGCTCGGCATCCACTTCACGCACGATATCGGCCACCTTCGGGGCCCGCCGGGCCCAGTCGCGCAACGTCATCTCGAACGGCCCGCCAGGAACGTCCGGCCGCCCCGAAATCGCGATACGAAGCAGGCGTTCCAGTCGCTCCCATGGCGTTCCCGTATTATCGAAGATCAGCGCACGGACTTCGCTGGTCATGCGCAGCCGCCACGCCTCGACAACGGCAAGCAGCAAATCGTCTCGGCCCTTGAAATGCCAATAGAAGCTGCCCTTTGTAACACCCAGTTTCTCGGCCAGCGTATCGACTCGTAATGCCTCGACATTGTCTTCCGCCAGCATTGCGATCGCAGCTTCGATCCAGTCGCTGCGACCGAGAGGGGGCTCGGTGGTCTTTTGCGATTTTGCGGCTTGGCGTGCCATGCGAGCCTCTTGCTGCAGCTTAGCTTACACCGTGAGGGCGCTCGTCAGGGTTCACGGCGCGAAGCAGATCGACCAGCTTGTCGTTACGCCAGGAAATCCAATCCGTCAGCGGCAGGCCTTGGGTAATCTCGTCGGCGGCCTTGATCAGCGCCGCTTGCACGTCCGGTGCCGTCAATTGCGGCGAACCGAGTGCGTCCATCCATTTCTGCATTTCGGGCGCGATCTTGAGTACATGCGGCATGCCGCCAGCGCCACCGGCGAGGGTGAACGTTGTCAATGCGCCCATCACCGCCCAGCGTGGGCCAAGACCATATCGCATCGCATCTTCGATCGCCTGCGGGCTGGCAATGCCCTCGGCAACACAATGCGCCGCTTCGCGCAGCAAGGCAAATTGCAGGCGATTGGTGAGAAAAGCCGTCACTTCCTTGTCGACGCGGATCGGCTTCTTGCCGAGCGTACGAAAGAAGTCCAGAGCCCAGTCAACAACAGCAGGCGCTGTCTTTTCTCCGCCGATGATTTCGATCAGCGGGACGATATGCGGCGGGTTGAAGGGGTGACACACTACGAGACGCTCGGGATGTCGCATCTTCGCCTGCAACTGCGTTGGTGGAATGCCGCCGGTGCTGGATGCAATTACCAAAGTGGGTGGCGCCGCTGCCTCGATTTCTTCATAGACCGATTGCTTGAGCGCGAGACTTTCCGGCGCATTCTCGTGAATGAGATCAGCGGAGGAAGCGACCTCAGCCGGTGTTGCAACGAAGGATAATTTTTGAGCAGGAAAACTTTCGGACGTCGCGATGCCGAGCTTGTGCAGAGCGCTCCAAGTATCCGCAATGAAGGCGCGTGTGCGCGCCTCGGCATCGGGGGCAGGATCGGTTGCGATCACGTCATAGCCGCGCGCGATATAGACCGAAGCCCATCCACAGCCCACGGAACCAGCGCCGATCAAGCCGATCTGTTCAGGATTTTTGAGCGGAAACATCGGGCTTCACCTTCATCTCCAAAGAGCGCAGTGTGCAGCAATGGCCGAATTGACTTCGCAAAATCCGACATCCATACTTCCACGTATTGAGCCAGGGAGGAATTCATGTCAATCAAGAAACTAATGGCTTTCGTATCGGTCGCTGCATTCGTTGCAGTTGCGGGACCAGCACAGGCTGACATCAAGATCGGCGTGGTGGTGGCACTGACCGGGCCGAATGCTTCACTCGGCGTTCCTTATCGGAAGGGCGTCGAACTGCTGCCGAAGGAGATCGGCGGCGAGAAGGTTCAACTGATTTTTCTTGATGATGCCTCCGATCCATCGGCAGCTGTACGCAACGCACAAAAGCTGATCACCGACGACAAAGTGGACATCCTGATCGGCGGTTCAAATACACCGGCATCGCAGGCGATGGCCAACGTCACCCAGCGTGAACAGCTCCAGCAGATTTCGCTCGCGCCCGCCTCACATCCATCCGACAAGAACACGTGGTTGATCGCAATGCCGCAGCCAGCCAACCTTTGGGCTGCAGCGCTGGTCAAGGACATGCTGAAGCGCAAGGTGAAGACGGTGGCCTATATCGGCTTCAGCGATCCCTGGGGTGACATTGCCTATAACGGCTTGAAGGAAGCCGCCGAGAAGGCCGGCATTCAAGTCGTGACAAACGAACGCTATGCGCGCGCCGACACCAGCGTGACGGGCCAGGTGCTGAAGATCATCGCTGCAAAGCCGGACGCCGTCATGGTCGGCGGCTCGGGTACGCCTGGCGCGTTGCCGCACATTGCACTGGCTGAACGTGGCTACAAGGGCCCCGTTTATGCAACACCGGGCGTCTTCAACAAGGACTTCCTGCGTGTCGGTGGCAAGTCGGTGGAGGATGTCATCGGTGTGACCGGTCCGATCGGAGCGCATGAACAGCTGCCGGCCGGCAACCCGATCAAGAAGGTGTCCGAGGAATTCATCAAGAAATACGAGGACATCAACGGCAAGAATAGCTGGAACAGTTTCGCCGCCTTTTCTTACGACGGCATGCTGGTGCTGGAGGACGCTATCAAGCGCGCGCTGAAGAAAGCAAAGCCGGGAACGCCGGAATTCCGCAAGGCGGTGCGCGACGAGATCCGTGCGGTCAAGGAACTGACCGGCACCAACGGCGTGTATCAGTTCCCGGAAGGCTCGTCTTACGGCGTCGATGAACGTTCGGTGATCCTGGTTCAGGTCAAGAACGGCGACTGGAAGCTGCTCTCTAACTAAGAAAAAAACGCGATCCGGCCGGTGCTGATGCGCCGGTCGGATTCTTACTCGAGGTGAGGGGGCGGCGCATCGCGCCTCGGGTTCGCATTGAGCCCGACGTGGTCGCGCAGGCGGAAGCATGACGTTCGAGATATTCCTCCTTCTGGTTCAGGATGCGTTCGGCACCGGCGCGATCTATGTGCTGATGGCGCTCGGGATTGTGCTGATCTTCAATGTCACGCGCGTGATCTTCGTCTCCTATGGCGATCTCGTCGCTTATTCGGCGTTGACGCTCGGCTCGTTCGAATTGCAGCGAATGCCAGGTACGGTGTGGCTTGTCCTGACGCTCGCGGCTCTGGCATTTCTGATCGAGGCTGGCTCGCTGGTCCGGCGCAACCAGGTGCAACAGATCCCCAAGGCTTTCCTCTACTGGGGCATTATCCCGGCGATCCCGGTGGCGCTGACCTTCCTCGTCGGTGCGCAGAATCTGTCGCTGCCGGTTTCGATACTGCTCACCATCGCGCTAGTGTTGCCGCTCGGTCCGCTGCTGTATCGCATCGTGTTTCAGCCGATCGCGACGGCGCCCGTGCTGGTCTTGCTGATGGTGGCAGTGGCCCTGCATTTCGCCATTGCCGGCCTTGCTCTCCTGTATTTCGGTCCAGAGGGCTTTCGAACATCATCCTTCGTGCGCGGCGATCTCATGATCGGCGGTTTCGGCATCCCGCAGCAACTGATCCTGATTGTCGGCGCCGCCGCGATCTTTTCGGCAATCCTGTTTCTGTTCTTCCAATACACGGTGGCCGGCAAAGCGTTGCGTGCCGTTGCGATCAACCGCGAAGGCGCGCGGCTGGTCGGCATCTGGACCACGCGGGCAGGCGCGGTGGCGTTTCTGCTGGCCGCAGGCATTGCGGCTGTCGCCGGCATCCTGATCAGCCCGACCACGACAATCTATTACGACACCGGCCTGATCGTCGGTTTGAAAGGCTTTGTCGGATCTGTGGTCGGCGGCTTCATCAGCTATCCGCTGGCGGCAGTCGGCGCGATCATCATCGGCCTGATTGAATCCTTCGGGTCGTTCTATTCCAGCGCGTTGAAGGAGGCGATCGTGTTCGCCGCGATCATTCCGATCGTGTTGTGGCGCTGGCTGTATGTTTCGGCACATGATGCCGACGAGAATGAGGACGAATAGCCGTGACGCGCGCATTCCGTCCCATCGTCATCGGCCTGTTTGCGGTTGCCATCGCCGCCGCTCCGCTGCTGTTCGACGGTTTCATCATCACGCTTCTGAATTATATCGGCATCTACACGCTGATCACGCTCGGCCTCGTGTTGCTCACAGGCTGCGGCGGCATCACGTCGTTCGGGCAGGCCGCTTTTGTCGGCATCGGCGCCTATGCGACCGCGTACCTGACGACCGCCATGGGATGGTCGCCGTGGATCGGGTTGCTCGTCGCTATTGCGCTGACGGCGTTTGTAGCGCTCGTGCTCGGCTACATCACGCTGCATCTCGGCGGCCACTACCTGCCGCTGACGACGATCGCCTGGGGCGTTGCGATCTATCTGAGCTTCGGCAACTTCCAGTTCCTCGGCGCTCACGGCGGCATCGGCGATATCCCGCCAGTGTCGCTATTCGGCTATGTCCTTGATGACTCTGGCAAGCTCTACTACGTCATCTGGGCGTTCTGTGGCGCAGCCTTGCTCGGCGCGGCCAATCTCCTTCGCTCACGGCAAGGGCGCGCGATCCGCGCGCTCCGCGGCGGCAAGGGCATGTCGGAGAGCCTCGGGATCAATGTGTTCTGGGTGCGGCTGTGTGTGTTCGTGATGGCGGCAGCGCTCGCTGGCATCGCCGGCTGGCTCTATGCGCATATGACACGCTTCGTCAGCCCGGCGCCGTTCGATCTGAAGGCCGGCATCGAGTATCTGCTGATGGCGGTACTCGGCGGGGCCGGTACCATCAGCGGCGCTGTTGTCGGTGCAGCCGCGGTCGCGCTCGCGAAAAACTGGCTGCAGGATTTGCTGCCCCTGATCACGACCAACAGCGCCAATCTCGAAATCGTAGTGTTCGGCTGCCTGTTCATCCTGCTGCTGCACAAATCGCGGAGCGGCATCGTTCCGCTGGTCCGGCAATACCTGCCTTTCAAGCCGGACATGACGCCGCCACCTGCGTCAGCAGACCCCGTAAAGCTGCCGGAGATCGCGCCGCCCGCGCGCGATACCGTGCTGCTCAGGGTCGAGGGCATGACCAAGCGGTTCGGCGGTCTCGTCGCCGTGGATAATGTGAGCTTCGAAGTCAAGGCGGGGACGATCACCGCGTTAATCGGTCCGAATGGCGCCGGCAAGAGCACGAGCTTCAATCTCATCACCGGTGCTTTGAATCTCACCGCCGGCAAGGTGACGTTTGCGGGGCGCGATCTCTCCGGCGTCAAGCCGCACGAGGTTGTCTCGCTCGGCATGGCGCGCACCTTCCAGCATGTGAAGCTGCGGCCGACTATGACGCTGCTCGAGAACGTGATGCTTGGCTGCTATCAGCGCACGAAATCGGGCTTCATCGTCGGTGCCCTGAAACTGGACGGTGCCGAGGAGCGCGCCGTTTATGACGAGGCGATGCGCGAGCTGGAACGCGTCGGTCTCGCCGATAAGGCGTATGAGCTTGCCGGCAACCTTGCGCTTGGACAGCAGCGCGTGCTGGAAGTGGCTCGCGCGATGGCGGCAGGGCCGTTGCTGATCATGCTGGATGAGCCAGCAGCCGGCCTTCGCAGCCTCGAGAAAAAGGCGCTGGCCGAATTGCTGCGGGGCCTGCGCGCCGAGGGCAAGAGCATCCTGCTTGTCGAACACGACATGGATTTCGTCATGAGCCTCGCCGATCGTGTGGTTGTGCTCGATTTCGGCAAGAAGCTGGCCGAAGGCGTTCCGGTCGAAATCCAGGCCAATCCCGCCGTGCAGGAAGCTTATCTCGGGAGTGTGGAATGACCACGATGCTCGAGGCGAGGAACCTGTCGGTTTCATACGGCAAGCTGATGGCGGTGAAGGACGTCAGCTTCGCCGTTGAGGAAGGCAAGATCGTCACCATCATCGGCCCGAATGGGGCAGGGAAAACCACGCTTCTCAAGGCGTTGATGGGACAGCTGCCGGGGAGCGGGCGCGTCGTCTATCACGGTGAAGATATCGGCGATGCGGAAGTCGAGAAGCGCGTTGAACAGGGCGTGATCCTCGTCCCCGAAACGCGCGAATTGTTCACCGACATGGTGGTCGCGGACAATCTTCTGCTCGGCGCCTACGTGCACCGGCGCAAGAGCGCGCAAGTGAGGGAGGATCTGGATAGGGTCTATTCGCTCTTTCCGCGCCTCCACGAACGCCGTGAGCAACTCGCCGGCACTCTGTCTGGCGGCGAGCGTCAGATGCTGGCGCTTGGGCGCGCTCTGATGGCGCGTCCGAAGCTTCTGATGCTGGACGAGCCGAGCCTTGGCCTTGCGCCGATCATCGTCCGTGAAATTTTCAGGATCATCGCGCAGCTCGGCGCGCAGGGCGTGACGATGCTGCTGGTCGAGCAGAATGCGCGCGCCGCCCTGGAAACCGCCGATTATGGCTATGTGCTGGAGTCCGGTGAGGTCGTGCATCAGGGCAAGGCGTCCGATCTCATGCAGGACCCGAAGGTGATGGCGACATATCTTGGCAAGAGCGCATCGTAGCGGATGAATGCTTGACTGGTGTTATCCGCTCGTCCTCGCGAAGGCGGGACCCAGCGTGACAAGACTGGATCTCCGCTTCGGGAGCGAGCGGAGAAAATAACCTCAAGAATAATATCAGGAGCGAGACGTGGATTTTTCCTTTTCCGAAGAACAGATTCTCCTGCGCGACAGCGTCCGCAAATTGATGGATCGTGTCGCGACGCCGGAGTATGTCGCCAAGCTCGATCGCGAACGCGCCTATCCGCACGCGTTGTTTGACGCATGGATCGAGGCCGGGCTTTTCGGACTGCCATTCTCGGAAGAGCTTGGCGGAGCGGGCGGCAGCGTGCTCGATCTTGCGCTGGTGTCCGAGGAGATCGGCCGCACAAGCGCTGACCTCGTTATGGCTTACGCCGGCGCTCTCTTCTGCGGTTTGACGGTGGCGCGCAAAGGCTCTGACGAACAGAAGAAGGCCTGGATTCCCCGATTGATCAACGGCGAGATCAAATTTTCGATCGGAATTTCGGAACCCGATGCCGGCTCCGATGTCGGCGCGATCCGCACATCGGCGCGCAAGGACGGGAACGACTGGGTGCTTAACGGCCGCAAGGTCTGGCAATCCGGCGCGGGCGCCAAGGACAACGTCATCTGTCTGTATGCGCGCACTGATACCAATGCGCATTACCGGCAGGGCATGTCGCTCTTCCTGATCGAGAACGACCGGCCCGGCGTCGAGATGCGCAAGCTCGACATGCTCGGTCGCTATTGCATGGGTACCTACGAGGTTACGCTGGAAGATGTCCGAGTGCCCGAAGACCAGATCATTGGCGGCGTGAACAAGGGTTGGGATGTCTTGCTGTCGGGATTGCAGACCGAGCGCATCACCGTCGCGGCTTGTGATGTCGGCAGCGCGCAGGGTGTGGTCGATCTTGCGTTGAATTATGCGAAAGAGCGCAAGCAGTTCGGCCGCCCGATCGGCAATTTCCAGTCGATCGCGCACATGCTGGCCGACATGCAGACCGAAGTGGAGGCCGCGCGCTCATTGATGTATCGCGCGGCCTGGATGATTGATGCGGGCAAGAATGCCATGAACGAGATCAACATGGCGAAGCTGTTCGCCTCCGAGGTCTATGTGAAGGTCGCCAATATGGGCATGCAGATCTACGGCGGCTACGGCTACAGCATGGAATATCCGATGCAGCGGCACTATCGCGACTCGCGCATTGCGACGGTCGTCGCCGGCACGTCGCAGATCATGCGCAATATGATTGCCGGCGGGATGGGGTTGAAGCCGCAGTAGGAGATTGTCATTCCGGGGCGTTCGCCGGAGCGTAGCGAAGGCGAGCGAACCCGGAATCCAGGGGGGCATGATCAACGCATGTAGCTGAATTCCGGGCTGGGGGGGGGGGGGGCGGGCGCGCGGGGGGGGG
>JAFAFP010000243.1 GCA_023423415.1 Pseudomonadota bacterium
CGGGGGGGGGGGGGGCGCCGGGGGGGGGCCCCGCGCCGGTGGTCGTTCCGCTGCCAGCCGGCGCCGCCGACGATGCGGTGCCCGCTGCAGAGCTGCCGGAGCCGAAGATGCTCGACATGATTTTCCCGAAAATACTCATCTGATTTCTCCTGCTTGCCGTCGCCTCCGAACACAAGTTCTCATCGAGCAAGCGCTCCGGGGACGAATCCAGTCTAGCCTCAATTTTGGCGGAAATGGACGTGTGGTCGCCTCGTTTTCGCCGCTCCTGCATAGGCCGCTATCAATAAATCGGCATGACAGCTAAACTTCTCTGGATACCTCCCATCATCCCAAGAAAGGAGAAACTCCCGTAATAATAAGGAGTTAACTCATAAAATTGACGCGCGACCCTGCATTGCTCGCTTGCTATCCACTCATCCGCGCCCTATTAAGAGGGTGCTTATGGTTCGCACAGTTCCGGTTCGTGCCGCGTTCAGGCACCCGGCGACGCCCGTCTCGTAGAACGCTCCGGCATGAGGTCCGGATGCAGAGGTGGCGGGCGCAAGGGTCTCATCCGACCCCCTGCCACGTTGCAGGCGGCGGACGGCCCGACCAGCCGGTGTCAGGGAATTATGTATCTTGGGATTCACTGTTGGGTCGCAAGGACGACCGGAGCGGGCGCCAAAGACAGGCGCCATGCAGAGGCCCTAAGCGAAGAACTAAACCGCGGCCGCGCGTGAACGCGATGGGCCGCCCCGCCACGGGTATTGAAGTGATGGCGCAGGTGGAAGCCAGGATCGGTTCTCAGGAAAGCGGACATGTCCGCGAGACCGGCCCGCGCACGATCGCAACACCCAAACATTCAAACACACCATTGTCCCCTCGCCCGTACCGCGTTCATTCTCGCCAGAGCCGCATGCTGAACCTCAGCACGCGTCGGCCCTCGGCGTTGACGCACGTGGCGCCGCCCGGGGCCCAGAGAACATTCGATGTCCAACAAAATGCTGATCGATGCGACCCACCCGGAAGAAACCCGGGTGGTCGTCCTGCGCGGCAATCGTGTCGAGGAATTCGACTTTGAGAGCGCCAGCCGCAAGCAACTCCGCGGCAACATCTATCTCGCCAAGGTCACGCGCGTAGAGCCCTCGCTCCAGGCGGCCTTCGTCGATTACGGCGGAAACCGTCACGGCTTTCTCGCCTTTTCGGAAATCCATCCCGACTATTATCAGATCCCGGTTGCAGACCGGCAGGCGTTGCTGGAAGACGAGCGCCGCTCGCATGGCGACGAGGACGAAGACAGCAATGGCGGCGAACGGCGCGAGCGCCGCGGCCGCAGAGGCCGGCACAGCCGCCGCGGTTCGAACCGCAACCGCAATCGCGACGTGGTCCGTAGCGAAGTCGTCGAAGGACACGCGGAGACGCCTGTTATCGACGGCGAAACACCCGTCATAGACAACGAAGCGCCGCATCATTCCTTCGCGGACGAGACGCCTCCCCCGGAGGATAATGGCGATCCGTTCGTGCGAGCGGAACACACCCGCGAGGCCGAAGAGATTGTTGCCGCGGAGGCAACCTCGAGCGATGTGCCAACAGGTGAGGTTTCGGAACAGCCCGCCACTCAGGATGCCGCACCGCAGATCTCCGACCAGCCAGCGACATCGGAAGCATCCGAGCAGCCGGAAGCGATTGATGCGACGAGCGCGACCGTTGAGCGTCACGCCGATACGAACGAAGCAAATGTCGCCAAGTCTGATGCGGCAGACGAAGGCACCGGCATTCTGGTCGAATCCATTTCTGCCAATGCCGAGCCTGCGGCAATCTCCGACACTGACGCATCGGCCCAGACGGTCGAAGACGCGCCCAGCCTTGCCGCCGATGAAACGAACGCTCCCGATGCATACGGCGCCGAAGATCGGACGGGGGACGACAACGCTGACAACAACGGCGATGAAAACGGCGACGACGAAGACGAGGACGACGAGAACGGCGACGACGAAGAGGAAGAAGAAGGCGTCGAGTCGGTCGGCGGCGATGCCATTGAAGAGGTGATGGAGCGCGCCCCGCGCTATCGCCGCCACTACAAGATCCAGGAAGTCATCAAACGCCGCCAGGTGATGCTGGTGCAGGTGGTGAAGGAGGAGCGCGGCACCAAGGGCGCAGCGCTGACCACCTATCTCTCGCTCGCTGGCCGCTATTCGGTGCTGATGCCCAACACCGCACGCGGTGGCGGCATCTCCCGCAAGGTCACCAATGCGGAAGACCGCAAGCACATGAAGGAGATCGCCGAGGCGCTCGAAGTGCCGGAGGGCATGGGCGTGATCCTGCGCACCGCCGGCGCAGCGCGGACCAAGATCGAGATCAAGCGCGACTTCGAATATCTGCTGCGGCTGTGGGAAACGGTTCGCGACCTGACGCTGAAATCCACCGCCCCGACCCTCGTTTACGAGGAAGGATCGCTGGTGAAGCGCTCGATCCGTGATCTTTATCACAAGGAGATCGACGAAATCGTCGTCGAAGGCGAAAGCGCCTATCGCGAGGCCAAGGACTTCATGCGCATGCTGATGCCAAGCGCAGTGAAGACCGTCGTGCCTTACAGCGATGCGCAGCCGATCTTCACCCGTTACGGCATCGAATCTCAGCTCGACGCCATGTTCCAGCCGACCGTGCAGCTCAAGTCCGGCGGCTATATCGTCATCAACCAGACCGAAGCGCTGGTTGCGATCGACGTGAACTCGGGACGCGCCACGCGCGAGCATTCGATCGAAGAGACCGCAACCAAGACCAACACGGAAGCCGCCGCCGAAATCGCCCGACAGCTCAGACTGCGCGACCTTGCCGGCCTCATTGTCATTGACTTCATTGACATGGACGAGGGTCGCAACAACCGCGCCGTCGAACGCAAGATGAAGGAAGCGCTGAAGAGCGACCGCGCCCGCATTCAGGTCGGCCGCATCTCGCATTTCGGCCTCTTGGAAATGTCGCGCCAGCGCATCCGCTCGTCGGTGCTGGAAAGCTCGACGGAAGTCTGTCCGCATTGCGGCGGCACCGGGCATGTGCGCTCCGTGTCGTCGGTGGCGCTGCAGCTCGTGCGTGGCGTGGAAGAGACGCTGCTCAAGGGCGCGACGCATAATCTCATCGTGCGCTCGCGTTCCGACGTCGCGATCTATGTGCTCAATCACAAGCGCGCGCACCTGCGCATGCTGGAAGAGCGCTTCAAGATCTCGATTGCCGTCACGGTCGATCCGACGCTGACTGGACACCCCTCCTTCGCCATCGATCGCGGCGAGCAGGTGATGTCCATGGATCAAGCCAAGGCCATCGCTGCGACCATCAAGCCGGATTCGATTTCCGTTTACGGCGAGGACGACGATATCGAGGTGGTTGAGGACGAGGTTCTCGACGAGCTTGAGGCCGAAGGCGAAGAAACGGCCGAAGCTGCAGAACAGCAGGAACAGACCGGCGGCCGTCGCAAACGCCGCCGTGGCCGCCGTGGCCGAGGCCGTGACAGCGAGCAGCGCGAACAGCCGACTGAAGCCGCCAGCGCCGAACCGGAGAGCGATGACACCGAAGCCGAGGACGGCGAAGCCGCTGAAGCAGAAGGTGCAAGCGATGAAACAACGGCCGAGGGTCGCCGCCGCCGGCGTGGACGGCGTGGCGGACGCCGCAATCGCCGCGGACGTGACGGTGATTCTGACGATGCGGCGGCTGAGACGGCGGACGAGCACACCGCCGCGGAAGCCGCGCACGAACACCCACCTGTCGTGACAGAGGCTTTGGCCGAACCGGTCCCGCCCGTGCAGCCGCACGACGACGCCCAGCCCGTCGTGGCAGAATCGACATCGTCCGACGTAACGCCTGCTCCGCAGCCGACCGAAGCGCCACAGCAACAACCTGTTGCCGAACAACCCACGCGCCGACGCTCCACCGTTCGCGAAGCGCCGGTTTTTTCGGCGGTCGAGAACACACCCGCTCCAGCCCAGGCGCCCTCGTCTCCCTCTCCCGCACCGGAGGCACCCGCAGAACCCGTTGCCGAAGCAGCGACGCAGGAGAAGCCACGCCGCTTTGGCTGGTGGTCGAAGCGTAGTTGATTTTGAGGTGCGCGGGCCGCTCGGATCGGCCCGCGTATCACATCCCCGCGGTGGACCTGACTGCAATTGCAGCGTGAAGCGACCGCAGACGAAGTTGCGCAGGCTCGCCTCATCGCACGCAGAGTCAAGCTGTCGGCCGACAGGATGACTGTCGCCCGCGCTAAATCGTTCTCACTGCGCGTTGTGTCGCAGCGCATCTTGCCAAGATCATCCGCAACAAGAGCATGGCTCAGCTCTTTCGCATACCCAGCGATGGACCTAAGTTACTCTTTTGAGATTGTGGAGGAATGCCCATGGCCCAGCTTGCGCAGCACCAAACACAGCCTCTTGCGATTGAGGCAACGCTCAATTACGCGCTCAATGACGGCCAGAAGATCATCGTCCAGCCGGTGGGCGGCACCTCCACGGAAATGCGCGCCACCGGCACCAAGGACCCGCATCGGGTCACCATCGAGAATGGGCGCCTGAAGGATTTCACGCTGGACGGCGACGGCTTTCGCCTCGTCCATCACGACACAAAAGTCAGGGATTTTTTCAGTCCGGACGAAATCCGGGATGTCTACTATCCCGAAATGATCGAGCTGATCAAAGCGCAGAGCGGCGCAAAGCGCGTGGTGGTGTTCGATCACACACTGCGTACCGCCGACGACGCCGATCGCGAGACGCGCAAGATCCGTGAGGTCGTGCCGCGCGTCCACAACGACTACACGGAATGGTCAGGCCCGCAGCGCGTTCGCGACGTTCTGCCGGACGAAGCGGATGATCTGCTGTCGCGCCGCTTCGCCATCATCCAGGTCTGGCGGCCGATCCGTCATCAGGTGGAAAGCTTTCCGCTTGCGATGTGCGATGCGAGGAGCATTGCAGCCGACGATCTGATCGTCACGGAACGGCGACATCCAAACCGGATCGGCCAGACCTATGCAGTCACCTACAGCCCAGCACATCGCTGGTACTGGTTCCCGCTGATGCAGCGGGACGAAGCGATCGTATTCAAGGTCTATGATTCAATGAAAGACGGACGCG
>JAFAFP010000275.1 GCA_023423415.1 Pseudomonadota bacterium
TTCAGGGGGAGGTTAAGGTCAGACGCGGCGTCGAACTACCCCACCTGCTTCTCAATTTCCTCGGCGATCGCATCGCCCATCTGGCTCGTGCTGACCGTCGCCTCGCCCTTGGCGGCGATGTCGGCGGTGCGCAGTCCACGGGCCAGAGCCGCCGAGATCGCGGCATCGACCATGTCGGCTTCCTTGCCCATGTCGAACGAGTAGCGTAGCGCCATGCCGAACGAGGCGATCATCGCGATCGGATTGGCGAGACCCTTGCCGGCAATGTCCGGCGCCGAGCCGTGCACCGGCTCGTACATCGCCTTGCGCTTGCCGGTCTTGGGATTGACCTCGCCGAGCGACGCCGAGGCCAGCGTACCGATCGAACCGGTGAGCATCGCCGCAATATCCGACAGCATGTCGCCAAACAGGTTGTCGGTGACGATAACGTCGAACTGCTTCGGTGCCTTCACGAGCTGCATGCCGCCGGAATCGGCGAGCTGATGCTCAAGCGTGACGTCCTTGAATTCGCGGTTATGCACCTGCGTGACGACCTCGTTCCACAGAACGCCACTCTTCATCACATTGCGCTTCTCCATCGACGTCAGCTTGTTGCGCCGCTTGCGCGCCAGCTCGAACGCGACACGCGAAATACGCTCGATTTCATAGGTGTCGTAGACTTGTGTATCGACGGCACGCTTCTGGCCGTTGCCGAGATCGGTGATGGTCTTCGGCTCGCCGAAATAGACGCCGCCGGTCAGCTCGCGCACGATCATGATGTCGAGGCCTTCGACCAGTTCGCGCTTGAGCGAGGAGGCGTCGGCCAAAGCCGGATAGGTCACGGCCGGGCGCAGATTGGCGTAAAGGGCGAGGTCCTTGCGCAACCGCAGCAGGCCGGCTTCCGGACGGGCTTCGTAGGGCACGCTGTCCCACTGCGGGCCGCCCACGGCGCCGAAGATCACCGCGTCCGCGGCTTCGGCCTTGGCCATGGTCTCGTCGGTGATCGAAACCTTGTGGGCGTCGTAGCACGCACCGCCGACCAGCCCTTCATCGAAGGTAAATTGCGCCAGGCCCTTCCTGTTGAACAGGGCGATCAGCTTTTTGACCTCGGCCATGACTTCGGGACCGATGCCGTCGCCGGCGAGCAGAAGGAGCTTGTGACTGGCCATGAAAGGACGCCTCGCAGGATGGAAAGGTGGCGGAGTGCTAAAGGGCCGGGCGGAAAATGACAAGGCGTTCGGCCTTCCCGGCCGGACCGGGCTTGAAGGCGCGAACAAGCCTCTCCATAACCGATGAAACGGATCATTCCCTCCTGCGGCACGTGACAGCGAAATGACGAAAACCTTTTCGGGCAATTTTTTCGAAGACTTCCGGGTCGGCCAGACGATCCGTCACGCAACGCCCCGCACCGTCACCACCGGAGACGTCGCGCTCTATAACGGATTGTTTGGTGCGCGCTTTGCCGTGCAGTCATCCGACGACTTTGCAAAGAGCATCGGCTATCCGCAATCGCCGATCGACGACCTGCTCGTGTTTCATATCGTTTTCGGCAAGACCGTGCCGGACATTTCGCTGAACGCCGTTGCCAATCTCGGCTATGCCAATTGCCGCTTTCTCGCGCCGGTTTATCCGGGCGACACGCTGAATGCGGTGTCGGAAGTCATCGGTCTGAAGGAGAATTCGAACCGCAAGACCGGCATCGTGTTCGTGCGCTCGGTCGGCTACAAGGCCGACGGAACACAGGTGCTCGAATATGTGCGCTGGGTGATGGTGCACAAGCGCGATGCATCGGCCGCAGCGCCGAGCGAGCACATCCCGCGCCTGCCCACGTCGCTCGATGTGAACCTGCTTGGCGATGCCTGTCCGCCGATCGACACGGCCGCTTACGACAACGTGCTCGCCGGCAGCCGTTCTCGATTCGACGATTACAAGGCCGGCGAGACCATCGATCACATCGACGGCGTGACGGTCGAAGAGGCGGAACACCAGATCGCGACGCGGCTCTATCAGAACACCGCGCGCATTCACTTCAACCAGTTCAATGAGGGACAGGGCCGGTTCGGTCGCCGGCTGATCTATGGCGGGCACGTGATTTCGCTGGCGCGTGCGTTGTCCTTCAACGGGCTCGCGAATGCGTTTCATGTCGCCGCGATCAATGGCGGCCGTCATGTCGCGCCGCTGTTTGCCGGCAATACCGTGTTCGCGTGGTCGGAAATTCTGGCCGCGGCCGAATTGCCGCGTCGAAGCGATGTCGGCGCGCTGCGGGTGCGGACGATCGCGACCAAGGACAAGCCGTGCAAGGATTTCCCGCTGAAGAACGGCGACGAGGACGATCCGGCGGTGATCCTCGATCTCGATTACTGGGTGCTGATTCCGCGGTGAGGCACCCGACTGCCTTCGCTTCACTTCGGCAGTCGACCTCCTCCTTTCAGGAGGAGGTACAAAAAAGAACATCACGCCGCCCGCATATGCTCCACGAGCTGGCGCGCGAATGCGGACAGCGCCTTCACATCGCGTACGCAGATGGTGAGATCGCGTAGCGCCCAGGTGTCGGTGAGATCGACCGCCTTGATCGCCATGTTGCGCGCGGCCCATCGCATGGTGGTGTCTGGCACGATGCCGATGCCGGCATTACGCTCGACCAGCCGGCACACCGCATCGAAACTGCGCAGCTGCACCCGCAGCTTCAGCGGCCGGCCGATGCGGCTGGCCTTGTCGGCCAGAAACCGCTGCAAGGCGCTGGCGCGGTCCAGCCCGACAAACTCGTAGTCCAGCACATCGGCGAAGGCGACCTTGTCGCGCCGCGCCAGCGGATGATCCGGCGAGACCACCAGCACGAAGCGATCACTGCGGAACGGAAACGTCACCAGCCGGCTGGTATCGACCGTGCCGGCAACGATGCCGATATCGCCCACGCCCTCCGCGATCAGCCCGACAATCTCGTCGGAGAGCCTTTCCTCCAGATCAATGCTGACATGCGGATGCGCAGCCAGAAACGCGCTCAGAACGTCCGGCAAAAACTCGGTGATGGCGTTGGTATTCGACAGAATCCGGACCTGGCTGAAAAACCCGCCCGAATAGGCGCCGAGGTCTTCCCGCAGCTTTTCGGCCTGGGCGAGGATGGTCCGGGCATGCTGCAGCAGGGTCCGGCCGGCCTGGGTCGGGATCACGCCCTGACGGTTGCGGACCAGCAGCGCCGCGCCGATCGCATCCTCCATGTTGCGGATGCGGGTCGAAGCGGCCGCCAGCGCCAGATTGGCCCGGGCGGCGCCCTGGGTGATGCTGCCGGCCTCGACGACATGCCGGAAAAGACTGAGGTCTGGTAGATCGAAGCGCAAAGGCTCAAGTCTCGAATTGCTGTAGATTGTGGCACTAGCCTTCGGAAATGGCGAAGGTATCCTACTCCAAATGCCTATTGTGCGGAATAGACTTTGGATTATTGGTTCGCCGTTTCCGAAATTTGACTGTCTCTAAGGCAGCCAGTTCGGTGGTTTCCGGCGGCCAGACCGTGATTTTCGCGGCGAGCCCACGCTCCGGGAACCCCCGGCAATCCGGCCATCCAGGCCGGCTGGAGTAAAAACATATGGCAGACACCCCGCGCACGGTCGAAAGGCCGATTTCCCCGCATCTCGGCATCTACCGGATGACGCTGACCATGGCGATGTCGATCGTCCATCGCATTACCGGCGGCGCATTGTTCTTTGGCACGCTCCTGCTGTGCTGGTGGCTGCTCGCCGCCGCCTCCGGGCCGACCGCCTATTCCAAGGTCCAGGCCTTCATGGGCTCGATCTTCGGCATGCTGATCCTGTTTGGCTACACATGGGCGCTGCTCCACCACATGCTGGGCGGCATCCGCCACCTGATCTGGGACACCGGCCGCGGCTTCGGCCCGGCCGAGCGCGAATGGCTGACGCTGGCAACGCTGGTCGGCTCGATCGGGTTGACCATCGTGGTCTGGATCATTGGCTATATCTTCGTGGGAGGCGCCCGATGAGCCACCAGTTCGATCCCATGCGCACGCCGCGCTCGCGCGTCAGCTTTCTCGGATCGGCCAAATCCGGCACCGATCATTTCTGGAAGCAGCGGGTATCCTCGGTCGCGCTCGTGCCGCTGACCATCATCGTCATCTTCATCGTGATCGGCATCATGGGCCGCAACCATGCCGCGGCGACGCAGATTCTCGGATCGCCCTTCGTTGCGATCGCCCTGATGATGTTCGTGATCACCAGCGCCTACCACATGTGGCTCGGCATGCAGGTGATCATCGAGGATTACGTGCACAGCGATCTGCGGCTGACGCTGATCATGGCCAACACTTTCTTCTGCTTCGCGGTCGGACTGTCGTCGGTCTACGCGCTGGTGAAGCTGTCATTCGGGGTTTGAACGGTATGAATGCGAAAACGAATGGCAATGCGCCGTCGATCAATGGCCGCGCCTATCCGATCGAGGACCACACCTTCGACGTCGTCGTGGTGGGCGCTGGCGGCGCTGGTCTGCGTGCGGTGACCGGCTGCTCGCAGGCCGGTTTGCGGACCGCCTGCATCACCAAGGTTTTTCCGACCCGTTCGCACACCGTCGCGGCGCAGGGCGGCATCTCGGCCGCGCTCGGCAATATGGGCCCGGACGACTGGCGCTGGCACATGTACGACACCGTCAAGGGCGCCGACTGGCTCGGCGACCAGGACGCGATCGAATATCTCTGCCGTAACGCGCCCGAAGCCGTGTACGAACTCGAACACTGGGGCGTGCCGTTCTCGCGCACCGATGAGGGCAAGATCTATCAGCGTCCGTTCGGCGGCATGACCACCGACTACGGCAAGGGCATCGCCCAGCGCACCTGCGCCGCCGCCGACCGGACCGGCCACGCCATCCTGCACACGCTCTATGCGCAGTCGCTGCGCTATTCGGCGGAATTCTTCATCGAGTATTTCGCACTCGACCTGATCATGGACGAGGAAGGCCGCTGCCGTGGCGTGATCGCGCTCAAGCTCGATGACGGCACGCTGCATCGCTTCACCGCCAACATGACCATTCTGGCCACCGGCGGTTATGGCCGCGCCTACTTCTCGGCGACTTCGGCGCATACCTGCACCGGCGACGGCAACGCCATGGTGCTGCGCGCGGGCCTGCCGCTGCAGGATATGGAGTTCGTGCAATTCCATCCGACCGGTATCTATGGTGCAGGCTGTCTGATCACCGAAGGTGCGCGCGGCGAAGGCGGCTATCTCGTCAACTCGGAAGGCGAGCGCTTCATGGAGCGCTACGCGCCGTCGGCGAAAGACCTTGCTTCGCGCGACGTCGTCTCACGTTCGATGACCGTCGAAATCCGCGAGGGCCGTGGCGTCGGCAAGAACAAGGACCACATCTACCTGCACCTCGATCACCTCGCGCCCGAAGTGCTGCATGAGCGCCTGCCCGGCATTTCGGAAAGCGCACGCATTTTCGCCGGCGTCGATCTGACCAAGGAGCCGATCCCGGTTCTGCCGACTGTGCACTACAACATGGGCGGCATCGCCACGAACTTCCACGGCGAAGTGCTGACCAAGAAGAATGGCGACCCCGATGCTGTGGTGCCGGGTCTCATGGCGATCGGCGAAGCGGCCTGCGTGTCCGTCCACGGCGCCAACCGGCTTGGCTCGAACTCGCTGATCGATCTTGTGGTGTTCGGCCGTGCCGCAGCACAGCGCTGCGCCGAGACGGTCGAGAAGAACGGCAAACATGCCGAGCTGCCGAAGGACTCGGCTGATCTCGCGCTGACCCGCCTCGACAAGTTCCGGCACGCTTCCGGCGGCACGCCGACGGCGCAACTGCGGTTGCGGATGCAGAAGGTGATGCAGAACAATTGCGCGGTGTTCCGTACCGGCGAGACGCTCCAAGAAGGGCACAAGCTCATTCACGACGTCTATGCCGGGATGCCGGACATCCACGTCACCGATCGTTCGCTGACCTGGAATTCGGATCTGGTCGAATCTCTCGAACTCGACAACTTGATCGCTCAGGCCGTGGTGACGATGGACTCGGCGCTGAACCGCAAGGAAAGCCGCGGCTCGCATGCGCGCGAGGACTTCCCCGATCGCGACGACAAGGACTGGATGAAGCACTCGCTCACCTGGGCCGACGACGCCAAGCGCGAGGTGCGCATCGACTATCGTCCGGTGCACACGTACACGCTGACCAACGAGATGAAGTACGTCGAGCCGAAGGCTCGCGTTTACTGAGCTGTCGAAGGCTCGCGTTTACTAGGCGTCTAAGGCTCGCGTTCACTGGGCGCCAAACGCTGTTAGGGAAGTGGCTTTAGGGGCGGTGCGTACTA
>JAFAFP010000281.1 GCA_023423415.1 Pseudomonadota bacterium
GCCCGGCGCAATCCAATGGCCTGACAAGAACCGCATCGGTCTGAAGAGGACGCAATATGGGGTCCGTGACCAATAAATCGCCGCCGGATGACATTTCGGTCGAGCTGTCGTCGCGCCGCACCGGCATGTCATTCCAGCGCACCCGCATGAGCGCGGACCGAACGCTGATGTCGGTGATCCGCACCTCGCTGTCGCTGATCTCGTTCGGCTTTACGATCTTTCAGGTGTTCGAAAAGCTGCGCGACCAAAGCGTCATTACCCATGTCGGAGCAGCGCGCAATTTCGGTGTCACGCTGGTGGCCCTCGGCATCGTGATGCTGGTTTTCGGCATCATCTATCACGTGCAGTTCATGCTTCATCTGCGTGACGAGCGTAAGGCGATGAAGGCCGATGGACTGGTGCACGGCGAGAGCAAATTCCCGCCGTCGTTCACGCTGATTACGGCCGTCATCCTGCTGCTGATCGGCATCTTCGCGATCGTCAGCATGGTGTTCGAAATCGGCCCATTTGGTTGAGACAGGCAGTTTTTCCTTGATGGCGTCCAAGTCAACCCGTGGCATTGAAAGGAATGAGCGATGGCTAAATCCGGCAAGCCCAATATCCTCGTCATCTGGGGCGACGATATCGGTATCTCGAATCTGAGCTGCTATTCGCACGGTCTGATGGGTTACAAGACGCCCAATATCGACCGCATCGCCAAGGAAGGCATGATGTTCATCGACTCTTACGGTGAACAATCCTGCACGGCCGGCCGCTCGTCCTTTATCACCGGACAGAGCGTGTTGCGCACCGGGCTGTCGAAGGTCGGGTTTCCCGGCGCGCCTATCGGCATGACCGAGAAGGCTCTCACGATCGCAGGCGCCCTGAAAAACCAGGGATACGCGACCGGCCAGTTTGGCAAGAACCATCTCGGCGATCTCAATCACATGCTGCCGACCAATCACGGCTTCGACGAGTTCTTCGGCAATCTCTATCATCTCAACGCCGAAGAAGAGCCGGAGATGTACGACTATCCGCCGGAAAAGGACTTCCCGAACTACCGTAAGGATTACGGCCCGCGGGGCGTGATCCATTCCTGGGCGACCGACAAGGACGACGCCACGGTGGAGCCGCGCTGGGGCAAGGTCGGCAAGCAGAAAATCCAGGACACTGGCCCGCTCAATCGCAAGCGCATGGAAACCTGCGACGACGAGTTCGTCTCGGCGGCCAAGGATTTCATCAAGCGATGCGAAGCGGACGGCAAGCCGTGGTTCGTGTGGCTGAACACCACACATATGCACCTTTACACGCATACCAAGAAGGAAAGCCTTGGCCAGGCGGGCCGCTGGCAGTCGCCGTATCACGACACCATGATCGATCACGACAAGAATGTCGGCCAGGTGCTCGACTTCCTCGACGAGCTTGGCATCGCCGACAACACCTTCGTGCAGTATTCGACCGACAACGGCCCGCACCGCAATTCATGGCCGGATGGCGGCATGACACCGTTCCGGTCGGAAAAGAACACAAACTGGGAAGGCGCTTTCCGCATTCCCATGCTGGTGCGCTGGCCGGGCAAGATCAAGCCAGGTCAGGTTTCGATAGAGATCGTCCAGCACCACGACTGGCTCCCGACTTTCCTCGCGGCCGCCGGCGAGCCGGATATCGTGGAGAAGGCGAAGAATGGCTACCAGGCCTGCGGGCGCACCTACAAGAACCACATTGATGGATACAATCTGCTTCCTTACCTGACCGGGCAGGAGAAGGAATCGCCGCGCAAGCTGTTTGTCTATATCAGCGACGACGGCGACATCATCGCGTTGCGATACGACAACTGGAAATGCGTGTTCATGGAGCAGCGCTGCAAGGGCACGCTCCAGGTGTGGGCGGAGCCGTTCACACGATTGAGACTTCCCAAGCTCTACAACTTGCGGACCGATCCCTATGAATTCGCGGACATCACGTCGAATACCTATTGGGAGTGGTTCATTCGCCGCGACTACATCGTCTTCACGATTAACATGATCGCGGCCAAATGGGCGGAAACGTTCAAGGACTTCCCGCCGATCCAGAAGCCGAACAGCTTCACGATCGACGACGCGATCGAGAAGATGAAGGAGATGGCAGGCGGCGGTTGAGTGATAGGCGGCGGGAGCGATCCCGCCGCCGTTATTTTTGCGTTGGGGCGTAATCTCATGACAAGCGGCGCTCTCCCTTCCTGGCACGACGGTACTGCGCGCACGGCGATCCTTGATTTCGTTGCGCGCGTGACGAAGGAGGGCGGGCCTGACTATGTGCCGCCGGCCGAGCGCATCGCGACGTTCGACAATGACGGCACGCTCTGGTGCGAACAGCCGGTGCAGGTGCAGATATTTTTCCTGATCGATCGGGTGAAGCAGCTTGCGGCTAAGGATCCGTCGCTCAAAAGTCGGCAACCCTACAAGGCGTTGCTGGAAAACGATCTGAAGACCCTGCAGGCGATGGGCAAGCAGGCGCTCTTCGAACTCGCCTTCGCAACCCATGCTGGTGTGACCGAGGAAGAGTTCGACAGCATTGCGCGAGCCTTTTTTTCCACGGCCAAGCATCCAAAGCTTGACCGTCTGTTCAAGCATCTGACCTATCGGCCGCAAGTCGAGCTTCTTGGTTATTTGCGCGACAACGGCTTCAAGACTTTCATCGTCTCCGGCGGTGGCATCGATCTGATACGTGCTTTTGCCGAAGAGGCCTATGATATCCCGCGCGAGCAGGTGATTGGGTCAAGTGTGAAGACGCGCCTCGATCTGCAACGCGGTGCCGTCGATCTGATGAAATTGTCCGAGTTGAATTCTTTCGATGATCGTGAGGCCAAGCCTGCAAATATCGGTCTGCATATCGGCCGCCGCCCGATTCTCGCATTCGGAAATTCCGATGGCGATCTGGCGATGCTGCGGTATGCCAAGGCCGGCGATGGCGCGCGTCTCGCGCTTCTGCTCCATCACGACGATGCCGAGCGCGAATTCGCTTATGATCGCGATTTCAAGCTCAGCCCCTTGGTCGAGGCGCTGGACAAGGCCGATGCCTACGGCATCATGATGGTCAGTATGAAGAACGACTGGAAAGAGGTTTTCGATGCTAACCTCTAGCTGGCCGGAGCCTGGTCCATGATGATCATCAAGGACTGGCTCATTCTCGCAACCGGTTATGCGATCGTTCTGATCGATGCGATGGCGCTGATCGTGATCGTGGTCGGCACGATTGAGGCGTTCTTCGGCGGCATGCGTGTGCTGCTGTCCTCGCCGACGGGGCATGAGAGGCGCGATGTGTGGCTCCGCTACGCGCGCTGGCTGGTGGCCGGCCTGACGTTTCAACTCGCGGCCGACATCATTGAAACCTCGATCGCGCCGACCTGGGACGATGTCGGACGGCTTGCGGTGATCGCGGTCGTCCGTACGCTGCTGAACTATTTTCTGGAGAAGGACATCGGAGAAATCCGCGAACGTGAACAGGTTCGCGCCGAAAGGGCGTGAATGTGGCGAATGCTGGTGGGCGAGAAAGTATCGTCGATGCCGTCGCGCGGAGACGACACAGATGATATTCTCGCCACGGAATAAACTGGGAGCGGTGACATGTTGCATGCGAATGTAAGAGCCCGTGTCAAGCAGGCGCTCTTATCCGGGACGGCCCTCGGCATTCTTGGGTTCGGTCTCGTGCTTCTCAGCATTGTGGCGATACCTCCGGGGCCGGCGCAGGCGCAGACATCGGGGCCGGCCGCGGCGGCGGACTCAAAGGGCGTGCTCAAATCCGAAGAGCTCGACCAACTCGTCGCGCCGATCGCCCTCTATCCCGACACGCTGCTGTCGCAGGTGCTGATCGCCTCCACTTATCCGCTCGAGGTGGTCGAGGCGGAACGCTGGGCCAAGCAGAACAAGAACATGAAAGGCGATGCGCTGAAGCAGGCCGTGGACCAGAAGAAATGGGACGATAGCGTCAAGTCGCTGACGGCAACGCCCGATGTGCTGGCGATGATGTCGGATAAACTCGACTGGACGCAGAAGCTGGGGGACGCGGTGCTTGCGCAACAGCCCGACGTGATGGATGCGATCCAGCGGCTCCGTCAGAAAGCGCAGGCCAACGACAAGCTGAAAACAACAAAACAGCAAAAGGTCACGACAACGACCCAGAACAATCGCCAATATATCGCGATCGAACCGACGGAGCCGCAGACGATCTACGTTCCCTATTACGATCCTGCGGTCGTCTATGGCGCATGGCCCTATCCGGAATATCCGCCATACTACTTTCCAGCGCCTGGCTATATCGGAGGTGCGGTGCTCGCAACCGGCATCGCCTTTGCCACGGGCGTCGCGGTCGGGGCCTGGGCGAGCCACGGCAACTGGTGGGGCGGCAGCTTCAACTGGGGCAACAACAACATCAACATCAATAACGATATCGACATCGATAAGCGAAAGAATTGGGTTCACAACCCGGATCATCGCCACGGTGTTCGTTACAACAACGACAAGGTGAGGCAGAGTTTCGCCAAGGGCGACATTGGCAACCGCGATCAGCGAATGGACTTCCGCGGCCGCGACGGGCAGCAGGTGATAAAGCCGGGCTCCGACCGCCCGGGTGATCGTCCGGGTGGTGATCGCCCGCAGGCTCGTCCCGGCGGAGACCGGCCGCAAAAGGGCGACCGGCCGCAAAAAGGTCAGCGGCCCGGCGATCGCCCGCAGAAGGATGCGCGTCCTGGCGGCGACCGACGTCCCGCTGGTGATCGCCCGCAGGCGAAACCCAAGGGTCCGCAGAAAGGTGGCGGCTTCGACCACGTCAATCGTGGTGGCGCGGAGCGTCACGTTGCGAATCGTGGCCACGCCAGCCTTGGCCAGGGCGGCGGCCGGCCGGAATTCCGCGGAGGCGGAGGCGGTGGCGGAGGCCGGCACGTCGGCGGAGGCGGCGGTCATCGGGGTGGATTTGGCGGTGGCGGACGAGGTGGCGGTCGTGGCCGACGCTGAACCTTCGCAAATCCCAGTCACACATGATGATCGAGTGAACGCCATGCATTACTTCGCACGCTCCCTGTTGATTGCAGCGTTTGTGTTCGCCGTAGCTTGCAGCGCCAACACCGCCGCGCATGCGCAGCAGAAGTTCAAGACACCGGAAGAGGCGGTCGCGGCATTGGTCGCGGCGGCGCGCAGCGACAATGTGCGCGATATGGTAAGAGTGCTGGGCGATGGAGGGCGCGACATTGTCATTTCAGGCGACGATGTCGCCGATCGAACAGCACGCGCAGCTTTTCTCATCGCCTATGATTTGAAGCATCAAATCGTGAAGCAGGGCGAACGTCGCGCCGATCTGGTCATCGGCAAAAACGACTGGCAGCTTCCGATCCCGCTGGTGCAGACGGGTGACACGTGGCAGTTCGATTCTGCCGCTGGGCGGAGGGAAGTTCTCTCCCGGCGCATCGGCCGGAACGAGTTGAACGCGATCCAGACCAGCCTCGCCTATGTCGATGCGCAGAATGATTATGCATCGATGAATCCAGAAGGCGGGAAGGCCGATACCTACGCGCAGCGTATCCTGTCGAGCCCGGGCAAGAAGGACGGGCTTTATTGGCCGGCGGCGGCGAACGAGCCGCAAAGCCCGCTCGGGGCCGGCTTCGCCGCGGCGACGATCCAGGGTTACCGTCCGGGCGTTGGCGACACGCCGGCCCCGTATCATGGGTATTACTACAAGGTGCTGACCGCACAGGGGCCGAATGCGCCGGGTGGCGCGATGAACTATGTCGTGAACGACAATATGATCGGCGGTTTCGCGCTGGTCGCGTATCCAGCCGAGTATGGGAATTCCGGCGTGATGACCTTCCTCGTCAATCACACCGGTACCGTGCTGCAGAAGGATCTCGGCGAACATACAGCGCGCATTGCCTCGCGCATGACGACGTTCAATCCGGATCAAACCTGGAGGAAAGTGCCGGAAGCGGATCTGCGAACGCAGTGATAGCGGCGTGGTCAGAGAGGCCTGACATGGACCACATGAGGCATTTCGGGTTTGCCTCGCTTTGCTCCGGTGTGGTTATCGATCGGCGTATGCGATTGACTGAAGCTGGAGACAGTCACGGTACCGAGAGGGCGCAGACATGAGCGGTCTCGACCTTTTCGCCTGGATCGTTCTGATTGTACTGGCGGCCAGCACGGTCTTCGTCGTCGTGTTCATGGCGATGCTGCCGGGTATGATCGCGAAGAAGCGCAATCATCCCTGGGCGCAGGCGGTGAATGTCGCGGGCTGGGTGACGTTCTTCTTCGGCTTCTTGCTGTGGCCGGTGGCGCTGGTCTGGGCCTATGTCGACATTCCCGCGGCCCGCACGCGCGAGACGGCGCGATGATCGTCGTTTTCCTCAACACCTATCTCGCCCTGCTTTTCATTCTGGTGAAGCTGAAGGTTGTTCCGTTCAACCTGTTCTGGAAGATATCGCCGGTCATCGTCTTCCTGCTGCTCCTGATCGGCCTGTTCATCCCGATGAACTGGGGCGCGCCACAAGGCGATGCATTGGTCATCCGCCAGTCGGTGGCGATCGTGCCGAATGTATCGGGCGAAGTAACTGAAATTCCGGTGTCGGCGAATACGCCGCTTAAAGCCGGGGATGTTCTGTTCAAGATCGATCCCGTGCCTTACGAGGCGACGCTCAAGGCGCTGGATGCACAGCTCAAGTTTGAGGAATTGCGGCTGTCGCAAATGACACGATTGCAGGAGCGGCAGACCGGCCGCGCCTTCGATGTGGAACAGCGTGAAGCAGAGGTTGAGCAACTCAAGGCGCAGGTTGAAGGCGCGAAGTGGAATCTCGACAAGACGGTGGTGCACGCGCCGGCCGACGGCTATGTCACAAACCTTGCGCTGCGCAAGGGCGCACGCGTCGGCAATCTGCCGCTGTCACCGGTGATGGCGTTTATCGATACGTCCGAGACCATCATCGGCGTGGAAATCCAGCAGATCGACGCCCGCTACATCGCGCCCGGCCAGCCGGTGGAATTGACCTTCAAGTTCATGCCCGGCTGGATTTACACCGGGACGGTCGAGACAGTGCTGCAGGCGCTTTCAACCGGGCAAACCCAGGTCTCGGGCCAGGCGGTCGCGCCCCGCGATGTTCAGGCTGCGCCGTTCGGCGTGCGCGTCAAACTGGATGACACCGAATTCGTCAAACGTCTGCCGGCGGGCGCAACCGGCACTGCCGCGATTTTCACGGACCGCGTGAAGGTCGCGCACATCATTCGCAAGGTGTTGCTGCGGCAGATCGCCATCACGAACTACATCAATCCATTCTGACACAGAGAGATGGAAACGGAGAGAGGCGCGATGAAACGGGCAGGTCATCTGGTGATTGCAGTCGGTCGTCGCATTGCCATTGTCGCGCTCCTTTTCTTCTTGTTCCTGCCGGTTGCAGCACGCGCGCAAACCGATCCGCTGCCGTCGTGGAACGACGGCGCGCCAAAGCGCGCGATTATCGACTTGGTCGCGCGGGTGACGAAGGAGGGCGGTCCCGATTTTGTGCCGGTCCCGGAGCGGATCGCCACCTTCGACAATGACGGCACGCTGTGGTGCGAACAGCCGTTCTATGTCCAGATGGCTTTCGCCTTCGATCGCGTGAAGGAGATGGCGCCGCAACATCCGGAATGGAAGACGAAGCAGCCGTTCAAGGCTTTGCTGAAGGGCGATGTGAAAACGGCGGCGACGGCCGGCGAGAAGGGGCTGCTGGCTGTCATTGCCGCGACCCATTCCGGCATGACGGTCACACAATTCGACCAGGAAGTGCGCGACTGGATCAAGGTCGCACGACACCCGCGCTTCAAACGGCCGTATAACGAGCTGATCTATCAACCGATGCTTGAAGTCCTGAACTATCTCCGCGCCAACGGCTTCAAGACCTTCATCGTTTCCGGCGGCGGCATCGACTTCATGCGTCCATGGGCGCCGGCCGCTTACGGCATCCCGCCGGAGCAGATCGTCGGCTCGGTGGGCGTGGCGCAATTTCGTTTTGGCAAGGACGGCACGCCGGAATTGTTCAAGACACCGAAAGTGCAATTCATCGACGATGGTCCCGGCAAGCCGGTGGGCATCTACATGAATATCGGGCGACAGCCGATCATCGCCTTCGGCAATTCCGACGGCGATCTGCAGATGCTGCAATATACGACCGGCGGTTCGGGCGCGCGGCTTGGCCTTTACGTGCACCACGACGATGCCGAGCGCGAGTATGCCTACGACCGCAAGTCGCAGATCGGAAGGCTCGACAAGGGGCTCGATCAGGCCAAGGCCAGAGGCTGGCCTGTCATCAGCATGAAGCGCGACTGGAAGGTGATCTTCCCGGCGCAACAGGCTTCGCGATGATGCGCCGGAAAAGTCTCGAGGGTGGGCGGCTTACAGCTTCAGGCGATCCATCATCAGCGCGACATCGCCGGACAGATTTTTGGCATCGACCGTGACTGGCTCGAACGAGGCCCGCTTGAAGCGGTCCTTTTCTGCGAACGGGACGGTCGCATCGATGCCGAGCTTGGCCTGCATGCCGTTGTTGCCGACGCGGACATATTCGTGGCCGCGCGCGCCCGGCATGACGAACAGATCCCGCGATGCCTCCATGCGCATGGCGAGCGCGTATTCGACATCCAGGGGGTTTCGCAGGTCGATGTCGTCATCGACCACGATCACCATATCGAGATCCTTGAGCGCGCCGAAGGCGGCCATGATGGCGTTGCGCTGCAGCCCGTCATGATGCGGCGATGTCTTCTTCACCTGCACCACGGCATGGAAACGATGCAAGCCGCCCGCTGTCATTTCCGCATCGACGACAATCGGCACCGCCGGTTGCAGAACCTTCAACAGGCTCGCCTCCAGCACGTATTTGCGCAGCATGATGGTCTCGCGGCCATAGCCGTTGATCGCGTGATAGACCGGGTTGTCGCGATGCGTGACGGCGGTGATTTCGAACACCGGCGACGGCGCGGCGGGCGCCATATAGCCGACGAATTCGCCGAACGGACCTTCGTCCATCATTTCTTCCGGCAACATGCGGCCTTCCAGCACGATCTCGGTTTCCGCGGGAACGAGCAGGTCCTGGGTGACGGCTTTCACAACCGACAGGGGCCGTCCGCACAGGCCGCCCGCAACCGCAAGCTCGTCGGCATGTTCGGGCATTTGTGAGCCCATGGTCGCGGCGGTGTATTGAAGCGCGAGGTCGGTGCCGATGCACACGACGATCGGCAGCGCCTGATTTTTCGCCTTGGCGCGTTCCCATGCCAGGCGAAGATGGCGGCCGAAATCGAGCTTCACGCCGGTGCGGTCCCCAGCGATCTGCAGCCGGTGATAGGAGGCGTTATAGGTGTTCGTGTCGGGATCCTTGACGATCACGATGCCGGCGGTGATGAAGCGCCCGTTGTCCGCCGCGGTGTGCTTCAGCACCGGGAACATGCGGCCAAGATCGATGTCCTTGGTGTGGACGTTTTGCTGCGCAGGCGCGTTCTGCACCAGCACTGGCGGTTTCGGATCGCCGAGGGCGCGGCCGATGAAGGTCCGAATGCCGCGGAAATCGACGCCAAAGGCGCTTTCGCAATTCTCCTGACAGGACAGGATATTGCCGACGACCGGGACGTCGTGTCCTTTCACCGATGTGAAAAGCAGCGCCGGACCGCCGTCCTGGTCCTTCATGATCGACGCGATTTCAAGTTCGGGATCGGCCGGCGCGGTATAAGCCAGCAGGCGTCCGTCCTCCGCCATGCGATTGAGCGCCGCGCGGAACCGCGTATCCAGGACCGAATTTGAAATGCTCAATTTTCTACTCCGACTATGGCAGGTAATTTGCTTATAGTCCCTCCGTTCTGACTCACGTCCGAGACTTCGAAGGGGACTCCATGAAGAAGCTTATTCTGGCCATCGCCGCAATTGCGTTTTTGTCTGAGCCGGTATTGGCGCAGGATAAGTGGCCCAGCCGGCCGATCAAGGTGATCGTGCCTTATGCGGCAGGCGGCAATACCGATGCGGTTGCACGCATTGCCGCGCAGTACCTGAACAATGAGCTGGGGGTCAGTGTCGTCGTTGAAAATCGCGGTGGCGCCGGCGGTATTGTCGGAACTGACGCAACCGCGAAGGCAGAGCCGGACGGTTACACGATCTGCGTGTGCAGCCTCGGCCCGATCACGATTTCACCGGCGCTTGAAAAGCTGCCCTACGATCCGCTGAAGGATCTCGTTCCGGTCAGCCTGCTCAATACCAATCCGCTGATCCTTCTGGTCAACCCGGAGGTGAAGGCGAAGTCGGTGCCGGAACTCATCGCACTGGCCAAGTCCACGCCGGCCGGACTCAATTACTCATCGAGCGGCATTGGCGGCCTGATGTATTTCTCGGCCGAACTGTTCAAGTCGAAGACCGGGGCCAATATCACGCACGTGCCGTATCGCGGCGGTGCGCCGGCAACCGCTGCCGTCATCTCGGGCGAAGTGCAGCTTGTCTTCACCAACATGTCGGATGCGGTCGGCCAGATGGAAGGCGGCAAGGTTCGTGCGCTTGCCGTGACGACCAACAAGCGCAGCGGATCGGCGCCTGACGTTCCGACGCTCGCCGAGCAGGGCGTGAGCGGCTATCACACCGAATCGTGGAACGGCATTCTCGCGCCCAAGGGAACGCCGCAAGCGATCGTCGATCGTCTTGCGAAGGTCGCGGCTGCGATGGCCAAGGATCCCGCCGTTCAGAAGCAGATGGCGAAGTTCGGTTCGGATGCGGTTTCGTCCACGCCGCAGGAATTCGCCGATATGCTTGCGCGCGACACCAAGATGTGGGCGGACCTCGCCAAGCAGCTCAGCGCAAAGTAAGCGGCGCTGACGCAGGAGAATGTGCCGCGTTCAACAAATGGGGCGCGGCACGATTCTCGAAGAATTTTTGGCCAGATTGTTAGGTCGCCCTCGCTCCCTCTCCGTTCATTCCCGCGAAAGCGGGAATCCAGAAACTTCTGGGTCCCCGCCTTCGCGGGGACGAGCGGATC
Source organism: Pseudomonadota bacterium (assembly GCA_023423415.1). Taxonomy (GTDB): domain Bacteria; phylum Pseudomonadota; class Alphaproteobacteria; order Rhizobiales; family Xanthobacteraceae; genus Pseudorhodoplanes. The sequence continues at coordinate 10,985 of JAFAFP010000281.1, forward strand.
TCAGGTCGATCCCCTCGCTTCGCTTGAACCGATTCCACCTGCGATCATCGCTCACTCGACGACCAGCTTCACCTTGTCGCCGATGGTCAGCTTGTCGTTCGGATCAAGCCCGTTCAGCACGCGGAAGCGTTCCAGTTGCTTGTCGCTATAGGCCATCCGCGCGGCGAGGCGTTCGACCGTGTCGGTCAGGCCGACGGTCACGATCTTGAGCCGCAATGGCCGTGCCGACCGCGCTTCGGCGACGCTCATGCGGCGGAAGCTTGCGACAGCCTCGCGGAACTGCTTGTCGAGTTCCGGCGTCTTGTGCTTCGCGGCGAAGATGAAGCGATACACTTCACTGCCGAAGCGAATGGCATAAAGCCGGAAGCCCCAAGGGTCGCCGCTCGCCGTGCCGGTCGCGCCGCGAAAGCCGTTGATCGTGACATTCTCGACCGAAGCCGCATCGATATTCTCGATCCAGCCCGATTGCAGATAGTCGGTGAGCTTCTGATCGGCCGGGATGCGTACGACATCGAGGCGCAGCGCCAGATCGCCGCCATCCTTGATGCCGAACACCGCTTGCGGCGTGTTTTCCAGCACGAAGCCTTCCGGGGCCGTGAATGTGAAGCCAAGCTTCGGATGCACGAACCGTCGCCCGCGCACGAAGCCCTCGCTCGGGTCTTCGCCGTAGGTCACGCCGTCGAGCAGGGGCAGATAGGTTTTCTTGTCGTGCGAGCCAGGACCCGGCGCCGAATATTGACGGGCATTGAGCGTCGCATTGGCGACGCGCTCGGGCGTTGCCGGATGCGAGGACAGAAATTCCAGACTGCGCGGATCGGACTTCGAGCCGCCGGCGCGCAGTTCGGCGCTGCGCCCCATCGACGTCAGAAAACGGGTCGCGCCATACGGATCGAAGCCGGCGCGCGACGAGATGCCGACGCCGATGCCGTCGGCTTCAAATTCCTGTCCGCGCGAGAAGGTGGCGAGCGCGATCTTGGACTTGGCCAGCGCCAGCGCGCCCAACTGCTGATCGCTGAGCACATCGTTGGCGACGCGATTGACCATCGCCGCCTGGCGGATCTGGTCTTCGCGGATGGCGGCATGACGGGCGATCACATGCGCCATTTCATGCGACAGCACGGACGCGATTTCCGATGTGTCATTGGCGAGCGCCAGCAGGCCACGCGTCACATAGAGCTGGCCGGTCGGCAGCGCGAACGCATTGATGGCCGGCGAATTGAGGATCGTGATCTTGTAGTGCAGGTCGGGCCGCTCCGACGACGCCACCAGCTTTTCGACCGTGCGGTTGAGCGCCTCTTCGAGCTTGGGATTGCTGTAGGCGCCGCCATACGCCGCCAGGATGCGGCGATGCTCGCGCTGCGCCGGCGTCAGAGGCTCGGGCTTTTCCGCCGGCGGATCGGGCAACGTGATCTGCCGCCCGACCTGATATCCGCCCGAGCACGAGGCCAGCACCAGGGCCAACGCGGCAGCCGCCAGAACCGCTTTCGGGCCTCTATGATACGCCGTTGACAAAAGCCTCAATCCCCACTGACGGTTTGCTTCATTGTGCCGTCATCACTTCGAACTGTTCAGGCCGCATGGCCTCGATCCATGGACCTGATCGTTCTTCCACAAAGCCCCGCACCCGCACGTGCCGGCCGGAGAGCGATTTCGGTGTCAGACCTGCACTGACAAAGGTCGACTCGTTGCGTTTCGCAATCGTGACGGTGAAATCCTGCGACCACCGTCGTCCAAAATTCACATAGATCAGACTGCCGCTCTCGCGGACCGACAAGACCCGCCCCTCCACCATCGCAAAATGGCCCTGATCTCTCAAGACCACATCCGGTTCATTCGCGCTGTGCTGCCGGTCTCCGGAGTTCCAGAAACCGGCTTGTGCGGTTCGGGCGGCTTGTTCCCGGCCGCGCAGCGCGTCGGCGCAGGCCTTGTCGCCGGCCCGGCTGCCCATGACCGCCAGACCCCGCTCCACCAAGGCATACTGGACAGGGGTTTCCGAGCCGCTAACGAACGGGAAAGCATATATACGGCCGTACCGGTCGGGATCGGGGCTTCCTTTCAGCGAGACGCGCCGGTTCAGGACAAGGTCAGCCAAGGCCGTCTTGGCGGCATCCCTCGTTACCATCCATTCAATTCCGGCAAGCTTGACCAGGCGGCCGTCCTCCAGGGCGATGGTACGGCTGTCCGGTATGGCCACCGCCCGGGCCTCGCCGAGCGCGGTCGCGCCACAGGCAGAAGCGGCAGCCGGCACAGCCGCAATCACCAAGCCCGCGCCGATGGCCATCCATCGCGCCATTGAAAGCTCCCCACCCAAATCGCCCCGGCCATAGGGAATGGCCGGATTGCGGCAGGACCATGCATCACGGTGCCCCAGGATAGATTATGCGAGGCGGTGTTGTCCGAACACAACATGGGCGGAAGCATGACAGGTCACCCGGGAATGCTGGACAATCGAAGCGCGACGATCGGTCGCCTCGAACCGGCTGCCCCGGAAGGCGCGGCACCGGTTTTGACAGACGCTATGGCGTCTGGTTTTGGGAGCGGGATGAAAACGAGAGCCTATTGTCCCGGCTGCGGAGAATACCGTGACATCGCGGACGGGCATGAGACCTGTCTCTTCTGCGAGTATCTCGAAGAGAAGGAGGCCCGTCCGGCGAAGCGGCTGCCGGCCGGCGAAAGCAAGAAGCGTGACTAAACGATAATCCGGTCGTCCTCGCCAATGGGCCGCGCTGCGCGCGCCCGATGACAGGCTCCGGCGGGGACCCAGAGCCAAGATTCTGGATTCCCGCCTGCGCGGGAATGAGCGGAGAGAGAGTTGTGAGTCGAGTTCGAGTCTTACTGAATCTCGATCTTGGCCTTGCTCACGACGTCGCGCCAGTTGCGCGTTTCGCTGTCGATGCGGCGCGCCAGTTCTTCCGAGCCGTCGGCCGCGACTTCGACGCCGACCGCTTTCAGCTTTTCGCGCGTATCCGGCGCCTTCAGGACTTCGACGATCGCTTTTTCCAGTTCGGCGCGGATGTTGGCAGGCGTTGATTTTGCGACCAGCACCGCGAACCAGGCCGGCGCATCGAAGCCCGGATAGCCAGACTCGGCGATGGTCGGCAATTCCGGAAACAGCGACGAGCGTTTTGCCGTGGTGACGGCAATGGCGCGCAGATTGCCCGACTGGATCTGCGGCCGCGCCGACGGCAGATTGTCGAACATCAGTTGCACGCGGCCGCCGAGCAGATCCTGCACCGCGGGCGCCGAACCGCGATACGGCACATGACGATACTCGATGCCGGCGCGCAGACGGAATTCCTCGGCGATCAGATGGCCGTTGGAGCCGGTACCCTGTGAGGCAACGATGAGTTCGCCGGGCTTGGCCTTGGCCAGCGCCACCAGCGACTTGATGTCCTTGGCTTCGACCGACGGATTGACCACCAGCACATTGGCGACAAGGCCGGTACGCGTGATCGGCGCGAGATCGCGCTCCACGTTATAGGTGAGGTTCTTGTAGAAGATCGGATTGAGCGTCAGCGCGCTCGACGCCACCGCGAGCAGCGTGTGGCCGTCCGGATCGGCGCGCACCACCTGGTTGACGCCGATTCCGCCATTGGCGCCGGGCCGGTTTTCAATGACGACGCTCTGACCCCAGCGTTCGGACAGCTTCTGCGACAGGATGCGGGCGATGATGTCGCTCGTGCCGCCAGCCTGATAAGGCGAAACGATGGTAACCGGTCGGGACGGGAAGCTCTGCGCCTGCGCTGCAGTCGCGAGGCATAAAGCGGCGAAGCTCAGGGCAATCTTCCGGATCATATTCCGTATCCTTTTGGAATGAATTTACTGGCCGCTGCTGGAGGGTGTTTTGATCTCGATCAGCACGTTGCGATATTGCCAGTCGCTGACGTTCAGCAATTCGTGCGGCGCACCCGCTTCGCGCCACAGCACGCCGCCGATCGTTTCGTTGGTTTCCTTCTCGCGACCATCTTCGAAATACATGATGTTCTTGCCTTCGGTCATCGGCACGATGACGTAGGGCAGGTGATGCTGATGCCAGGCCTGGCGTTCGCCGGGATCGAGCTTCACGCTCCAGATCCGCACATACTCGTTCTCGAACAGGATCTTGTCGCCGATTGGTCCAAGCTGGGGTCCTCGTTGCGATGGGCCGCTCATTGTGAAGTCTCCTTGGTCAGACGATCGGGGTTGTCACAGAATATGCGCTTGCGCCGCTGCGGATCGAGCGACGCCATCTGCTGATGCGGTTCGACGAGGCCCATCGGGAACGGCCAGTCGGAGCCGAACATGACATGGGTGTCGCCGAACACCTGTTCGGCGAGCATCAGCGAATCCGGATCATGCGTGATGCAATCGACGCAGACGTTGCGGAACATCTTGCGCGGCGAGATGGCCTTGGTGTCGATATCCGGCCGCGCTGTGTCGAAGCCGCGCTCGAACCGACCGGCGAGCATCGGCAGAACGCCGCCGCCATGCGCGAAGCAGAACCTGATGTTGGCGAAGCGCTCGAACACGCCGCCGAATTGAAGATGTCCGATGGCGACCGCGGTTTCGTAGGGATTGCCGAGCAGGTTCGAGAGATAAAACGCGGTCAGGCGGCCATCGGCGCATTCGCCGGGATGGAAGAAGACGAAGGCGCGAGCGTCATCAAGCGTGCGCCACAATGGTTCATAGGCTTTGTCGGACAGGACCTGATCGCCGTGTCCGCCGGATGGCGCACCGAAACGGCGATGGCCGCGTGCGATCCATTCGCGTGCGACGCCGGTTGCGATCTGCGGCGATTGCAGCGGCAGATGCGGCAGCGGCGATAGCCGATCGGGATATTGATCGGCGATCGTTTGCAGGCCGCTGTTGCAATAACTGGCCCATGCGCGCGCATCGTCGCCTTGCAGATGCGCGCGGTAGAGCGGAGGGGGGATCGAGATCCAGGCGCTGACGACATTATTGCGGTCCATCCATGCGACCAAAGCCGGTGGATCGAATAGCGGCTTCATGCCGACGGTGTGACCGTCAACGACCAATGCCTTGGCGTCGGCATTCCATGTCACGCCGTCAATGGCGCTCAGTTCGTCAGGAAAGATCGGCGCGAGATGCGCATGGACATCGAGGCTGATGCGTTCCGGCGCCGTCATTGCACGGCCGCCTTCGGCTGTTCGCTCGTGGCTTCGCCGCGCGTGATCTTGGCGTAGATCTTGTCAATCACGCCGTCGCGCATCGGAACGATGGCGGCGATGTGATCGTCCGGACGAACCAGCATCACCGTATCCGTCTCGCAACCTGCACGCTGGCGGAACTTGTCGCCGACATCGAACAGCGAGCGGTCGCGCAGGCCGGAATCGATCGGCGCATCGCGCCGTGACACCACCAGATGTTTCAGTCCCGGCCGGTCCGCCGGAATCACCGGGCGGCGTCGTGCATCGGTGAAGTAGAGCGCAACGAAGGTGTCGTCGGTCAGATCATGCAGACGGACCGACTTGCCGTTGCCGGCATGCAAGGTCACGTCGGGCACGCGTTCGCCGACACGCAAGGGACCGGCTTCGGTGCGGACCATCGACCAGTCACCCGACTGATCGACATCGAGCCGCACGCCCAGCATCGTGCGCGTCAAGGCATTGGCCCATTGGCCGCCGGACATGGCGCGGATCGCATCATTCTGGCCGAGCATGTATTTGCGTGCGGCTTCCGCCATTTCACCGGAGCCATGCGCGGCCACCGGACGTTGCTCGCGCGCATAGCCGTCGAGCAACGATGGATCGGCCCAGCCGCGTGACACCCAGGCGAGACGCCACGGCAGATTGATCGCGTCGAGCACGCCGGTGTTGAGACCGAGCGCCCACATCGGCGTGATCAGATGCGCCGCATCGCCCATCAGGAACACGCGATCATCGCGCCATTGCGATGCGATGCGGTGATGGATGCGATAAACGATGGTGTTGAGAATTTCGAGATCGTCCACCGGGCCGATGAAGCGCAGGATCTTCTCGCGGAATTCCTCATGCGTCGGCTCGGGTCGATCCGCGGGCAGCGGAAACAGGAAGCGCCAGCAATGCGGCTGCCGCACCAGGATCATCCACTCGGTCGGATCGGCGAAATAGGCGAGATAAGGGTAATCGCGCGGGTTCTGCACATCGAGATCGACCTTCACATCGACCAGGATGGTCAGCACGTTCAGCGACTCGCCTTCCACAGGGATACCGAGTTGCCCGCGAACGGTGCTGCGGCCGCCGTCACAGGCGAGCAGATACGAGCCTTCGACCTCACGCACGCCTTCGGGTGTTTCAAAGGTGGCGACGACCCCGTCGCCGGTCTGCCGGAACGTCGTCAGCTTGTGCTTGAGATGGGTGTGACCGGCATTCTTCGCCTCGATGCCCTGATGCAGGATCGGTTCGAGATGATGCTGCGGCATGTTGACGACGAACGGATAGCGCGTTTCATCGGCCAGTAGATCGACGCTGACGGACGGCCGCGCCGTATTGGTCGCTCGCTCGACATCGCCGATCTCGTCGACGCGCAGTGCTTTTGCGAGAACGTCGTCGGCGACGCCATAGCGGCGGAAGGCTTCCAGCGTGCGCGTCAGGATCGTTCCGGCCTTGGTGTCGCTGGAAAACGACGCGTCTTCCTCGAATAGCTGGAACGGGATGCCGTAAAAGCTTAAGCCCAGCGCCGTCATCAGCCCGACCGGGCCGCCGCCCACGATCAGGACGGGTTTCATGTTCACGGAAGGCGTGTTGCGATCATTCTTCATCGGCGGAATAAGCCAGATCACGGGACAACAGCGACGCCGTCATGGTGCCGGCGTCGGACAACAGGAACAGCAGCGGCCCGACCACATCTTCCGGCGTGCCCACTCCGGTGGAGACGCGCCAGCGTTCGTGATCGGCGCCTTCGTTGGCGGCACGATATTGCGGCGTATCGATCACGCCGGGCGCGATCAGGTTGAACTTCACGCGATGCTGCGCAACTTCCTTGGCGGCGCTTTTCACGAAGGCGATCAGCGCGCCTTTGGTGGCGGCATAGGCGGAGGCCTGCGGCCAGCCCTGATGCGCAAGACCGGATGAAAACGCGACGATGCTGCCGCGACGCCGCGCGATCATGCCCTTGATCGCGGCCTGATAGCACCAGACCACGCCGTCGAGATTGATCGCCATGACGCGGCGCCATTCCTCCGGCGACGTTTCATGCACGAGCTGTCGCGGCTGGATGGCCGCGGCACAGATGAGGCCGTCGATGCGGCCATGCGTTTGTTCGATCTTGCCGAACGTCCGCATGACCGCATCGCGATCGCCGACGTCGAGCGTTTCGCACGCAATCGACGGATGACTTTTCGCCGCGCTATCCATCGCGGCGCGATCGACATCGCAAATAACCACCTTGGCGCCGATCCTGGCCGCCGCCACGGCAAGCGCCCGGCCAATGCCGTTGGCGCCGCCGGTGACGACGATCACATCTCCATCCGCCTCAAAACGTGCTTTCATCGCCCGATCGATCCTCAGCCGTTCGGAAGAACGGCGATTGCGTTGATCTCGATCAGATAGTCGGGCGAGGTGAATTTGCAGACCTCGACCATCGTGGAGGCCGGTGCGATGCCGGTGAAGTATTCACGCCGCACTTTGTGGATGGCTTCGAAATGCTCCATGTTGCGGACAAAGACATCGACGCGGACGATGTCGTCGAGCGTGCCGCCGGCTTCCTCAACGGCTGCCTTCACGTTCTCGCAGACCTGACGGGTCTGCTCCGAGACGTCACCGAGTCCGGCGATCGTGCCGTCGGCCTTGCGCGCCGTCATGCCGGAAATGAAGACCAGCTTGCCGGTCGCCGCGATCGCAGTCGCCTGCGAGAAATGTCCGTTCGGCTTGCGCAGCTTCGGCGAAGTGATTTGTTGTTTCATCGTGTTTTTCTCCTTTTTGAAGTGTCGTCTCAGAGTTGAGATTCGATATCGATGCCGGCGCTCTTGCCGGCTGCGATCAGGCTGTCGAATGTCTGACGGCTCAGCGTGCAGACACCGGCATTGTTCTGCCGTGTGGTGTAGGCGAGTTCGCCCGGCGCATAGACGCGATCGATGCCGGGCGCGCGTTTGGAGTTGCTGACGCGCTTGCTCTGCTCGTCCACGCGCCGCGCGAAGGTGTCGCCGTCCGGGAAAGCGCCGGTGTCGATGGCAATGAAGAGCTGGCTGCAGCGATACGGATCGGACGCATTGCCATAGAGCGGGCGAACCTCCGCACCGATCGCGCCGCCGGACAAGCCACCGCACAGAAGATCGATGATGAACGCGAGGCCGAAGCCCTTCGGGCCCGCGGCCGGCGCCAGCATGCCCTTGATCGCCTCATTGGGATCGGTGGTCGGCCGGCCATCGGCCGCCATGCCCCAATCGGACGGGATGCTCTGACCCGCAGCCGCCGCAAGACGGATCTTGCCCATCGCGGTTGCGCTCAGCGCCATATCGACTTCGACCGGATGCGCGCCCGCATTCGGCAAGGCAATCGCGATCGGATTGTTGCCGGTGATCGCCTCGGCGCCGCCCGGCGCCGGCATCAGCGGCCGGGTATTCGACATCACCATGCCGACGCAACCATGCTCGGCGATCAGCCGCGCATACCGTCCGGCGGTGCCGAAATGAAAGGCATTGCGGACGGCGACGGTGGCCATGCCGTATTCACGCGCTCTCGCCGACACGAGATTCACCGCCTGATGCGCCGTCAACTGGCCGAGAGCGTTGTTTGCATCGATCACCAGTGCGGTGCGGTTGTTGCCGACCACGTCGCCGCGGCTCGCCTTGGACACCGAGCCCTTCTGAATCCGCTCGACATACATCGGCATCAGCATCACGCCATGCGAGCCGACGCCTTCAAGATCGGCGAGCACAAGATCATCGGCGACGATCTGAGCATCGGCTGGCGCGATACCAAGCGACGTGAAGATGTTGGCGACCGCCGATGCAAGGCGCTTTGCATCGACGCGCACGGAAGCAGGCGCCGCCATCAGTGCGCGTCCTCGTCGTTCGTGTACCAATCCGGGCGGATCGGATAATGCGGACCGTCATAGATCTCGACGACGACCGTGTCTTCATGCGCGATTGCGGGACCGTGCACGTTGCCCTTCGGATTCCAGTAGAAGCAGCCCGGCGTCAGCACCACGCCGGTCTTGGTGTATTCGTATTTGCCTTCGAGACAGACCATGAACTGATTGGAGGCGTGGCTGTGCGGCGCCGGAATGCCCGCACCCTTGGCAAAACGGATCAGCGCGATCGATGCGCCGGTCTCTTCGTTCCGCCACAGCATCTTCTCCGACACGCCTTTCAGGGACTTCTCGCGCCAGGGCAGATCCTTGCTCTGCAGCAGGACCTCATCGAGGCTCGGCATGCCGTCCTTCGGGATTCCGGAATAAGCTGTGCTCATGGTTGTTCTTTCCTCTTCGTCTCGGTCGTTTAGCGGGGGCGCGGCATCGGACCGCGACCGCGATTGACGTCCTGCGCGCGCATCAGACGGGTGCGCAGGCTTTCGATATGCGTGCGCACGGCCTTGGCGGCGGCTTCGCCGTCTCCCTTGGCGATCGCATCGGCAATTGCGGAGTGTTCGCCGCCGGTGGCCTTGCCGTCGAAGGTCTGCCACAGATGCAGATACCAGTAGCGGATCGAGCGTTCGTGCAGCGTGCGCGCGAATTCGCTGAGCACCGGGTTCTCTGCGAGCTCCGAGAATTTGGTGTGAAAGGCGCGGTCCGCCTCGATGAAGTCCTCGAGCTGCGACGGATTGCCTGCGCCAACGCCGGCGCGTGCCAGCGCCTTTAGTTCTTCCGCCTGCTGCGGCGTCGCACGGCTGGCCGCGTTGCGTGCAAGATCGGCTTCGATCGTGGCGCGTGAGTCCAGAATCTTCAGAATCTCGGAAATGCTGCCTGGCTGCACGATCACGCCCTTGCGCGGCATGACCTCGACCAGACCTTCATGTTGCAAACGTTGCAGCGCCTGGTGCACCGGCGTGCGGCCGACGCCGAGCAGCGCGCACAGCGCGCCCTCGTTCAGATACTGCCCCGGCAGGAAGTAAAGCTTGAGGATCTTCTCCTTGATATCCTCGAACGCCTGGTCGGCCAGCGACCCGGCCTTGGCCGGCGCCTTGGCGCCTGCCTTGGCACCTGCCTTGGCGCTCGCTTTGGCCGTCGTTTTTGCTGACGCCTTGCGGGCCGCCTTTTCGGTAGAGGATTTCGCGGTCTTTTTGCTCTTGGCCATCGCTCAATGTCTCGGTGCGGGTGGCAGCCAAGGGGCCGCCAGCCGTTCTGCCCATTCAACCAGCAGATACACGAACATGCCGAGGAGTGAGAGTGCGAACAGCGCAGCAAAGGCCAGCGGTGTGTCGAGCTGCGACGTCGCGCTCAGCAGCAAAAAGCCCAGTCCCTCGCTCGAGCCGACGAATTCGCCGATCACCGCGCCGATGACGGCGAGGGTGATTGCCACTTTCGCGCCGGTGATGATGAAGGGCAATGCCGCCGGCAGTTGAACCTTCAGGAACACCTGCATCGGCGTCGCCTTGAGGCTGCGCGCAAGTTCCAGCAATTCGCGGGGCGTCGAACGCAGACCGGCGACGGTATCGACGATGATCGGGAAGAACGCGACCAGCCAGACGATGGCAAGCTTCGATTCCATGCCGGTGCCGAGCCAGACGAGGAGAATCGGCGCCAGCGCGACTTTCGGAACCGATTGCAGGCCAATCAGCAGCGGATAGAACATCAGGTTGAGCGGCCGCGAATTGGCCACCGCCACCGCCATCGGAATGCCAATGACGATGGCGAGAATGAACCCGTACAGCGTTTCCTTCAGCGTTACCCAGCCTTCGGCCAGGATGAGGTCGAAGCGGGCGATGAAGGCCTTCAGCACCTTGTCGGGTGTCGGCAGCACAACAGTTGGAATGTTGCCGTACACGCAGACGAACACCCACAGGGCGATGATGAGGACCACACCGGCGAGCGGATAGCCGATCGGGGCGATAAGACGACGAACCATCACGCGGCACTCCCGGTTTCGACCGGCGGCACGACGCCGAGCGCTTCGCTGGCAAGACGCTCTGCTTTGGTGAAGGCGGGCGTGAAGCGAAGCTGCTGGTTGCGTGGATAGGGCATTGAAATCGGAATTTCGGTGGCGACGCGCGCCGGGCGGCGGCTGAACACGATCACCTTGTCCGAGACATAGACCGCTTCCGAAATCGAATGCGTGACGAACAGCACAGTTGCGCCGGTTTCCTTGCGGATGCGCAGCAGAAGATCGTTCATCTCGAGGCGCGTCAGTTCATCGAGCGCGCCGAACGGCTCATCCATCAACAGCAGCTTCGGCTGGTGAATGAGCGCGCGGCACAAGGCGACACGCTGCTGCATGCCGCCGGACAATTGATGCGGTCGCGCCTTCAGGAACTCGGACAGGCCGACAAGCTTCAGCAACTGGATGGCGCGTTCGCGCGCCTCGTTGTCGTTGCGCTTGAGCACTTCCATCGTGAACAGGACATTGTCGAGCACCGAACGCCACGGCATCAGGCTCGGACTCTGGAACACGAAGCCGTAATCGCCGAGCGGTTCGGTGATTTCGCGGCCGCCGATGGTGACGGAGCCGGATGTTTTCTGAATCAGCCCGGCGACGATGCGCAACAGCGTGGTCTTCCCGCAACCGCTCGGCCCGAGCAGCGCGATGAGCTGCCCTTCGTCGAACTCGAAGCTGGCGTCGTCGAGCGCGACGACGGGTTCGGCCGAGCGGGAATTCAACTCGTTGGCCGAAAAGACCTTTCTGACATTTCTGATCGTACCGAACGCCATCTGGAAAGATCGATCTTCCGTTTGAGGTCGGGCACGCTGGCGCCGACCAAAGTTGAGGTCTGCGAACGGCTTGCGGCCCGGAAACTGCAAGTCTTCGCAGCTGCAGGTCTTCCTGCAGCGTTGACTCCGGCCGTCCGAACTCCGACGATCGAAGCTGATTATATCTTGTGAAATATCTGATGATATTTATGCTGTCAATTTGCGGCAGCCGGCTAAGGCCGCGTCTTGAAGAAATCTCGGAAGAGTCTTGGGAGAATTGGAGTTCATTATGCTCAAACGACTGATGGTTGCTGCGGTGGTCGCAGCGTCGCTGACGCCGGCTATGCAGGCGCAAGCGCAGGAGCGCGACGTCAGGTTCGTGCTTGATTTCATCAGCCTTGGCCGCCACGCGCCCTGGTATGTCGCGCTCGGCAAGGGCTATTTCAAAGAAGAAGGCCTGAACGTCACCATCATGCCGTCGAAGGGCACGGCCGACGCAATCCGGACCGTGGTGACCGGCGGCGCCGAACTCGGCTTCATCGATATTCCAAGCCTCGTTGCCGCTGGCGGGTCTGGTTCGTCGGTCAGGATCGTCGCGGCGAACTATCAGAGACCGCCCTATTGCATCTTCAGTCTCAATCCCGGCGCCAATATCGACTCTGCCAAGAAGCTGACCAATCTCGAATTGGGGTCCAGCTCCGCATCGTTCCTGCCGCGCATCTGGGCTGCCGTCATGGAAATGAACGGCATCGATTCAAAGACCATGAAGGTGGTCAACATCGATGCGCCGGCCCGCGTGCCGATGTTGGCGGCGCGCAAAGTGCCGAGCATCGATCTCTTCCTGATGAGCGAGCCGGCGATCAAGCGGGCTGTGCCGGATGCGAAGCCGGTGTGTCTGTTTGCGGCCGATCTGGGTCTTGAGATCTATGCGAACTCGGTCGGCGTGCACGAGGACTATCTCAAGAAGAATCCGGATGTCGTGAAGAAGTTCGTGCGCGCGGCGTTGCGCGGCTGGAAGGATACCTTCGACAACCCGCAGGAGGCGGCGAAAATCCAGCTTCAGTATGTGAAAGCGCTCGATCCGCAGATTATCGTGGAGGAAATCGAAATCCTGCGCCGTATCGCGATCACGCCGGAAGTTCAGAAGAACGGTCTCGGCTCCATGACGCTGGAGCGGATGAAGAACACCGTCGATTTCATCAATAAGAATATCGAGGTGCCTGGCGAAAAGCTCACTGCCGAGCAGATCTATGCGCCGGGCTACTTGCCGGAGAAGCCGATCACGCCCTGAGCGTGCTCGCTGACGTTTTGCTCAACTCCGGCGAAAGCTGGGGTTGAGCCGACCTGTTGCACGGGAGCGGAGCTGTTTAACGCGTGGCTACCGCTGGTCTTTTTGCCAGTTCCTGTTCCAGCCGGACAATGTTTTCAAACAGTCGCCGTGTCGTGAGTTGAAGGAAGTAGAATCCGAACTGTCGGTTCTGGAAATAGACCTGCTTCAACTGATCGTAGGTGATTTCGAGCATCTGGCCCGGCACTTCGCATTTCAACGTCGCCATCCGCTTGTGATCCAGGGCCAGAAAGCCGAGTTCGCCGACGACCGATCCCGGCTCGATCACGGTATTGATTTCCACCAGCCGGAAACTTCCCGACATCACGACCATCATGTTCTTGGCGACATCGCCTTTGTGAAAAAGAACATCGCCGACCGAATAGCTTCTGGTGGTCGTGAACGGCTTCAGCCATTCCATGTTCAGGTCGCCGTGCGTTGCATCGCGCAGACTGCGCATGAGCTGCAGCATTTCGCGGAGGCGCCAGATGTTGAGGGGAAGCAGCGCAAGATGCAGAATCAAAACGGGATGTGCCGACGCGTAGTATCCGTAGAGGATGAAAAGCACATTGCTGACGATGCCGGCAATGCGCAGCGGGATCATCGTTTTCATATAGAAGGTCAGAAAAACGCATAGCGCAGCGGAGTAACCCATTATGTCGGCCAGACTCATGGTCGCTTCTCCGGTTATCTCAATCTGATCAAGACGTTGGGCAGTCCAAAAATGCAGGGGGCGTTCATTTTCGATCTCGTCCGCGGTCGAGGCGCTGCGCGGCGAGGTCTCAGATCGGCGATGATATCGTTCGAGTAAACCAGCCTCCGCGCCGCCGCGGAACTCAAATCGACGTGCGGATGCGGCGCCGCCATGGCTGTATCGCCGATTGCCATAGAAAAAGCCGGGAGCGATTGGCCCCCGGCTCATCGTTTCACAGCGTGAGGCGGAATGTTCCGCCGATCGATCAGAACTGGATGTTCGCCGACTTGATGATCGGTCCCCACTTCGCAATCTCGGCGGCTGTGAAGGCCTTGAGATCGTCGGGCGTGCCGCCGGCGATTTCGACGCCGAGGGTGTCTAGCGATGTCTTCGCTTTGTCCGACGCGAGATACTGGTTCGTCGCTGCATTCAGCTTGGCGATAATCTCCGGCGCGGTGCCTTTCGGTGCGAGCAGCGCGTACCAGACGCTGGCTTCGAAGCCCGGCAGGCCGGACTCGGAGGCTGTCGGCACGTTCGCAAGCTTGGACCAGCGTTTTCCGCCCGCAATCGCGAGCGCCTTGATCTTGCCTTCCTGAACATTGGTGACATACGCGGCCATCGAATCCATGCCGATATCGATGTGCTTGCCGATCAGATCGGTGATGATCGGCGGGCTGCCGCGATACTGGGTGTGACCGAACTTGATGCCGGTCGTGCCTTGCAGAAGCTCGCCGGTGATGTGACCCAGCGTGCCGTTGCCGGGATAACCCGCGGTCAGCTTTCCGGGATTGGCCTTGGCATAATCGACCAGTTCTTTCAGGTTCGAGAATGGCGCATCGGGACGCGCCACGACGATGATGGCGGATTTTCCGACCAATGCCACCGGCACGAAATCGCGCTGCGGATCGAACGGCATGTCCTTGTACATCATCTTGTTGGTGGCCGCCGGCCCGGTTGTTGCAAACAGCAGCGTGTAACCGTCGGGGGCTGCTTTCGCCACCGCGGTAGCGCCGATATTGCCGCCCGCGCCGCCGCGATTGTCGATCACGAACGACTGACCAAGCGCGCCGGTCAGATGCTCAACGAGGCCGCGCGCGATGACGTCCGACGTCGTGCCGGCGGTGAAGGGCACAACCAGGGTGACCGGGCGGGTCGGCCAGGTCGATTGCGCCATTGCCGGCGATATCGTGAGCAGCGCGCACGCCGCCAGAGCGGCGGCTGACGCGATGCGCGATAGGGTAGCAGTCATCATGAATGTTTCCTTCTGTGTTGGTGAGAGATTGATGTTCAGCGTTTGGCTGCCCAGGCGGCGCCTTCAAGCGGCGCGCGGTTGTTCGCGGCGTCGTCTGCCAGGATATTCAACCGCTGTTGCCATGCCGGATCATTGACGGCGTTCAACAGCCGGTCCTGCCATGCTGTGAGGTATGTCCTGCGTGCTTCGTCATCGACGCGCGGCGACGCATAGGCGACGAACGGATCGAGCACGTCCAGTCCGAGATATTCAAGCATGCAGCGCTTGACCGGATGGAGCACGCGCTCAATGTCGCCGTAGGCATCGCCATCCGTGAAGCGCTCGCGTGTGCCGCCGGTCGACAATCCCAGCAGCGCACGGCGACCGAGGAAAAATCCCTTGTCGAAGCGGCGACCGTCGGCATAGGCAACGCCATAGGCGCAGACGCGATCGAACCAACCCTTCACGATCGCCGGCATGCCGCCCCACCAGATCGGAAAGATCATCGCGACAAAGTCCGCCCGCTGCAGTCTCGTCTGCTCGCGCACCAGATCAGCGCTGAAGCCGGCGGTCTTGCTCGCGTGCAATTGCTCCGACTGATAGTGGAAGCGCTGGCTGTCCGCGGCGGAAATGAAATCGTGCCGCCCCGCCACCGGATTGAAACCCTCGCCGTAAAGATCGGATACCTCCACCGCGTGGCCCGCCGCCGTCAGGGCGTCGACCGCTGAATTCTTGAGCGCTGCCGTGAACGATGTCGGCTCGGGATGCGCATAGACGATGAGAACATTCATGATCGTGTGAGCTTTCGACGTTGAGGGAGACGTGCGTGCGTCACGCCGGCGTGTATTTTCTCCAGTTGTCGGTTCGCAACGGCATTTGCGGGAAGGTTTTGCGCCGGTCCGCCGTCTGTCCGATCAGCGAGGCGGCAGTCACGTTCTTGCGCGCGAGGTAAGCGGTGAATTCGCTGAGTGCGTCCGAGAGCAAGTCGAAGCCCCGCAGCATCACCGGCGATGACATCTCCACGGCCGATGCGCCGGCCAGCATCATTCTTGCGATATCCAGTCCCGATTGCGCGCCGTTTGTTGCAATCAGCGGATGCCCCGATCCGAGCTTCGCGCGCGACAGCGCAAGCCATTGGCAGGTGAGGGGAAGATTCCAGTATCCGCCGACGCCGAGCGTCGTCCCCAGCATCGGTTCGAATGTCTCAACATCGGGAATAAGGCCGAGCGATCGGCCCGCCATGACGACCGCTTCGCCGCCTTGCGCGAATGCGGCAGCGGCGAGATCCGGCACGCGCTCGCTTTGCCCGGTGATCTTCACCCAGAGCGGCATGGACACCGCAGCACGGACGGCGGAGACGATCTGCGACACGCGCGCCGGATCGAGTTCGGTCGAGACGGCGCCCTTTGCCTGACTGGCATAAGGCGTGCCGATATTCAGCTCGAGCACGCGAATGCCGGCCTGCTCGATCTGCTTCGCCATGGCGACGGTGGCATCGAGATTGGCCAGGATCACGCTGGCGACCGCATAGGAATCGTAGCTCTTTGCCTCCCGATCGAGCGTGGCGGTCTGCTCCAGCCAGGCGTCGAACGACTGAGGCGTCAGACCGGAGCGGCAGGCCACATAAGCATGCGCTGGCGCATCCGGACCCCAGGCGATGGGCTCCCAGCGCTCATTCAGCACCATGTACTCGGCGCGCTGCAGTTGATCGCGCGCTGCCTCGGATTCATTCACCGACTTGACGACGACGGCGCCCGCGCCGGCCTTCAGCGCGCGGCGCACGCCATCGGCCTCGATCATGTGTTCGGCAGAGCCCGCAATAAGCGGGTTCTTCAATGCGACGCGGCCAATGCTGGTGTGCAGACTGTTCGATGTCATCATGCGCTTCTTTTCTTCGTCGATTTCTTCGCAGGGCGGTGTTCAATACGCGGGCGCGCCAGTTGCGGGTTTGCAGCCATGAACGGTCTTCCGCCATGACCGAGCTGTCGCGAGATCTCATGCGCGCAGGCTTTCAGATTTTTCACCAGCGTGACGGATGGATTGGCCGGAAGAAACTGAATCGAGCCGACAAGCGCCACGCTTGCAATGCAGGCATCGGTGGCGTCGAAGATCGGCGCGGCGACGGCGTTGATGCCAAGCATGGCTTCTTCCGGCGCGCTGCAATAGCCACGCCGAACCACGCGCGCCAGGTCCTCCTCAAGGATCGCGATGTCCGTCATCGTGTGGGGCGTCAGGCGCGGACGTGCGCCCGCGAGGATACGCTCCTGCGTCGGGCGCGGCGCGAATGCCAGCATGACCTTGCCCTGCGCGGATGCGTGATAGGTCAATTCGCTTCCCGGTCGCACGCCGATCTCGATCGCCGCCGTTCCTGCGACCGTCAGCATGACGAGGGCGCCGCGCGGTGTCATCGATGACAGGACGACGCTGTGACCGCATCGATCGCGCAATTCGCGCATCGGCCCTTCGGCAAGGCGCGTCAGGTCCGCGTCCGGCGCGAGCCGTGCAAGCAGACGGCTCTTGGTGCCGATGCCGTAACGCGACGTCGTCTGGTTCTGCGTCAAGTAGCCGCGCTCAACCAGCGTCAGCAGATGACGATGAACCGAGCCTTTGGTCAGTTGCAGGCGGTCCGCGATCTGGGTGACGCCAAGCTCCTCACCCGAAAACGCAACGGCTTCCAGAACATCGAGTGCGACCCGCACCGAGCGAACGCCGTTTTCTTCCGCGGATTTGACCATTCTGTAAGTCGTTTCCTTGTTCGCGACAGCGAAACAGCAGTAGCGACTGCGCCTTGATTGAGCAACAGAACCAGCGATTGCCCACATTTCCAGCAGAGCATTATTGACGTATACGTCCGGTCGCAATAAAAAAATGGAAACGACGTTTCACGCTCGCGAACAAACAGAAGCGTCTCCCGGAGGAGCCATGAAGACTTTCGTTCCTGCCCTGACTGTTGCCGTCTGCCTTTCCGCCGGTATCGCCGATGCCGGGGCGCAGGAGACTTACAAAATCGGCTCGTCCGTCGGCTTGACCGGATATGCAGCGGCGGTGGACCGCGCGTGGCGCGACGGTCTCGAAGTTGCCGTCGATCATGTGAACAAGAATGGCGGCATCAATGGCCGCAAGATTCAGCTTTTCGTGGAAGACAACAAATCCGAGCCGCAGGAAGCGGTGACGGTCTATCGGAAAATGATCAGCTCCGACAAAGTCGACAGCTTCATCAGCGGCTGCGTCTCGGCCGGAACCTTTGCGGCGGCGCCTTTCGTCGTGCGCGCGAAAGTGCCGATGGTGCTGTGTTCGATCCTGCCGCCGCAGGCCGAGCAGGCGAACTGGGCCTTCAGTTTCCTTGCGCCGCCGCGTTTCGAAGTCGAGACGCGCTATCAGTATCTCCGTGACAAGACGCCGATCCGCAAGATCGGCATCCTGCACGACCCGAGCCCGTATGCGACCTTACAAAAGAATATCGCGGTCAAGATCGCGGCCGACTACGGCATCGAAGTGCCGGTGGTCGAGCAATACAAGCCCGACGATGCCGACTACAGCGCACAGATCAGCAAGATGGTCGCCGCCGGCGCGAAAGCCGTGCTGAAGATCGGTCTTGGCGGATCGACGCTGACAACCGCGAAGAACATCAAGCAGCTCGGACAAGACATTCTGCTGCTGGGCAGCGTTGACGATCTGGCGGTGTTGAAGCCCGCGGCTGATACGCTTGGCGAGCAGTTCCTGTTCGTCGCTGCGCCTGCGCAGGTGTACGACGTGCTGCCGGCAGGGCCGCTGAAAGACGAGATCGGCCGTTTCCTGCCGTTGTGGCGTGCCAAGCACGGCGATCGCGATGCTTTCTGGGCCGGCAAAGCCTGGGACGCGCTGATGGTGGTGAAGGCTGCCGTTGAAAAAGGACAGAGCTTCGAAGGCCCGAAGGTGCGCGACGCGATCGAGAATGTCAGTGGTTTCCAGGGGACCGGTGGCGTCTACAATTTCTCGCCGACCGTGCATCAGGGGATCACCGAAAACCCGTTCTTCCTCGCCACCATGGTGGGCGGAAAGCTCCAGGTGAAATAATGGCGGCCACCGCGGCGCTCGTCTCGGCTCCCGGCGAGGCTCGGACGAAGATCCTCGATGTGGAGAATTTGTCTGCCCGTTACGGGCAGGTCGAAGCTCTGCATGCGGTGAATATCAACGTGCGCGCCGGCGAACTGGTCGCAGTGCTCGGTCCGAACGGCGCCGGAAAGTCGACCTTGCTGCGTTCCGTGATGGGGCTGACCACCTCGTCCGGTGCGGTGCGTTTCGATGGCGTCGATCTTCCGCGTCGCGGGACGTCGAAGATTGCACGCGCCGGCGTGGTTCTGGTGCCGGAGGGACGCGGCATTTTCGCGCCGATGAGCGTTGCCGAGAATCTTCAGCTCGGCGCCTACATGATCGGTGGACGTGGCACCGAATTCGAACGGCGGCGTGAGCGTGTGCTGTCGTTGTTTCCGCGGCTCAAGGAACGGCTTGAGCAGACAGCAGGTTCGATGTCGGGCGGCGAGCAGCAAATGCTCGCGGTCGGTCGCGCGCTGATGGCGGAGCCGCGTCTGTTGTTGCTGGACGAACCGTCGCTCGGTCTCGCGCCAAAAGTAACCGCAGAAATTCTCGAGACGCTCGGGCAACTCAACCGCACCGGCCTGCCGATCCTGCTGGTCGAGCAAAAGGCGCCGCTGGCGCTCAAGCTCTCCAACCGCGCTTATGTCATGTCGAATGGCCGCATCTCGGCGGAAGTCGACCCTCGTGAGATCAACTCCCATGCCGACCTTGCGCGCTTCTACTTCAACTAATATCGGCCGCGTGCTGTCGTGGATCCCGGCCGCGCTTGCGGTGGCGCTGGTCGCGTATGCGATTGTCGTCGGTGGTTACATCGTGACGGTTGCCGGCTTTGCGCTGATCTATGCCGTGTTCGTCACCGGCCTCAACATCTTCATGGGGTATGCGGGCCAGGCATCGTTCGGTCAGAACGCGTTTGCGGCAATCGGCGGCTACACCTCCGCTGTCCTGACGGCGACGTACGGCTGGACGCCCGTGCCTGCGATGCTGGCCGGAATTTGTGGTGCAATCGCTTGCGCGATTGTCGTCGGCTATCCGACATTGCGGCTCAAGGGTCATTATCTTGCAATGGCGACTCTCGCGATCGGGCTGATCGTTTACGAGACCACGGTGCAGTGGCAGTCGGTGACCCAGGGCTATATGGGCATTTCCGGCATCCCGCCGCTCGGCATTGGCGATTATGAAATCACGTCGGATCGTGCGCAGCTGATCTTCCTGAGCATCGTCGTGGCGATCGCCATGAGCTCGGCCTGGCTCATCCGCAATTCGCGGTTTGGCCGCGCACTGGTCGCGTTGTCGGGCAGCGAGGAAGCCGCGCGCGCACTCGGAATCGATGTCGCGCGCTACAAGCTTGCCGCCTTCATCGTGTCCGCAACCTACGCCTCGATCGCGGGCTCGCTGTTCGTGCACATCGTCGGCTTCGTCAGCCCGGAAGTGTTCGGCATGAACATGGTGATCCTCAGCTTCACCATGCTCTATGTCGGCGGCATCGGCACCGTGATCGGTCCGCTGATCGGTGCGATTGTGATCAATCTCTTGCCGGAAACATTCCGCGTGCTGAAGGATTATCAGGACCTCGTCTATGGCGGAGCCTTGATCCTGCTTCTGATCTACGCGCCGGGCGGTCTTGCCGCGCTGACCCGTCCGTTCAAGCGTAAGGAAACGCGTCCGGCCACGACTGCTCTCGTCGGTGAGGGGGCAAAGTCGTGAACCGGCTGAGCGTCACAGGACTCACGCGTCGCTTTGGCGGCCTCGTCGCCAATGACGCGGTCAGCTTCGACGTCCCGGTCGAGGGCGTGTTCGCGATCATCGGTCCGAACGGGGCCGGCAAGACCACATTGTTCAGCATGATTTCCGGCTTCCTTGAACCGAGCGCCGGACGGGTCGTGTTCGAAGGCGAAGACATCACGGGCACCCCGCCGGAACGCATCGCCGCTCAAGGATTGGTGCGCACGTTTCAGCTGGCTCAACTGTTTCAGGATCTCACTGTCATCGAGAATGTGAAGGTCGGCCGTCATGTCCGCACCAAAGCCGGACTGTTCGCAGCCCTCGCGCGGCCGGGCTGGGCGCGTCGCGAAGAGGCGGAGACTGATCGCGTCGCGCGCGAACTGATCACTTTTGTCGGGCTGGAGGCGCAGTCCGAAGCACGCGCCTCGGCGTTGCCGTACGGCCAGCAGCGCCTGCTTGAAATCGCCCGTGCGCTCGCAGCCGAACCAAAACTGCTTTTGCTGGACGAGCCGGCGGCAGGTCTGAACCACGACGAGACTGCGCGTTTGTCGGACATCATCCGGCGAGTTTCGTCGCGGGGGACGACTGTTCTTCTGATCGAGCACGACATGCAACTCGTGATGAAGACCGCGGACCGGATCGCGGTGCTCAACTTCGGGCGAAAGATCGCCGAAGGAACGCCCGACGACGTGCAGAACAATCCCGATGTGCTCGACGCCTATCTCGGCGGCGTGGAGATGCTCCATGACTGATTTTTCTTATTTCGGACAAACCATTGTCAACGGGTTGAGCGTCGGCTGTATCTATGGGCTGATCGGCATCGGCTTCTGCGTCATCTACAATGCCAGCGGCATCGTCAATTTCGCGCAGGGCGCGTTTGTCATGCTGGGCGGCATGCTGACGTATTTTTTTCTCTCCCTGCATTTGCCGCTGCTGGCCGCAGGCCTGATGGCAATCGCCGTGGTGGCGGCGGTCGGCATCGTGATCGAGCGGTTGGTCGTACGGCCGCTTTGGGATCGCAAGGCGACGATGTTCGTCATGATCCTTGCGACGCTCGCTGTGCAGATCGTCATCGACCGTGCGACATTGCTGATTGCGGGCGATCAACCGAAGAGCATTCCTGTTTTCACGGACCTGCCGCCGCTTCGGATCGCCGGCATCTCCATCGGCTTCCAGACCCTATGGATCTTCGGTGGTTCGCTGGTGTTGATTGCGCTGCTTGCTTTCTTCTTCAGCAAGACGCTGGTCGGCCGCGCGATGCGGGCCTGCTCCATCAACCGGGAGGCGGCGGCTTTGCAGGGCATTCCGGTGTCTCACATGCTGGCGGCGTCATTCGCGCTGAGCGCCGGGCTCGGCGCCATCGCCGGCATCCTCGTCACGCCGACGCAGTTCACCGCCTATAACGTCGGGACGCCGTTCGCGATCAGTGGCTTCATTGCTGCGATTGTCGGCGGTTTCGGCCGGCCATTTGGCGCCTTCCTCGGTGGCCTGGCGCTTGGTGTGGCGCAGGCGCTCGCAGTCTTCAGTCTCGGATCGGGCTTGAAGAATGTTGCCGCCCTGTCGGTGCTACTGATCTTCCTGTTCCTGCGGCCACAGGGAATTCTCGGAGCGGCCAAGTAATGACAATCATCGCGTCACACGATCCGGCAGCTTTCCGTACGCGCCTTGGTCGCGGCGACATTCTCGCCGGCGCCTTCATCAAGACGCCGGGCGGACATGCCGTCGAGATCATGGGCGATCTTGGACTCGATTTCGTGGTGATCGATGAAGAGCATGCGCCGTTCGACCGGCAGGCGATCGATCATGCGCTTGTCGCGGCGCGCGCCGGCCGGATTGCGGCGCTTGTGCGGGTTGCGTCCGCTTCGCAGTCCAATCTCTTGTCCGTGCTGGACAGCGGCGCGACCGGTGTTCTCGTTCCTCATGTCGCCACGGCAGATATGGCGCGCGACGTGATTGCGAATTGCCGCTATGTGAACGGCAAGCGCGGCTTTTCCAATTCGCCGCGTGCGGGGCGATATGGTGGCTTGTCGCTCGGCGAGCACGTGAAGCATGGCGATGCGATCACCACGATCGTCGCGCAGATCGAGGATCCCGAGGCCATCGATCATGCCGAAGCGATCGGGCGGCTGGACGGTATCGACGCGTTGTTCATCGGCCGGGGTGATCTCGCCGTTGCCATGGGCGAGAGTTCGCCCGATGCGCCGCGCGTGCGGGCGGCGGCGGAACGGGTCTGCGCCGCAGGGCGGGCAGCAGGAAAGCCGGTGATGGTCTTCGTTGGCAATGCCGCCGACGCGCAGGCGATGCGCGCCATTGGCGCGAGCGCCTTCATCTATTCGTCCGATCAAGGTTTGATGCGTCAGGCGGCCGCACGGGCGAAAGCAGAGATTGCGGCCTTAACATAAGTGGGTGCAGACATGCGCGGTAAGGACGGGGAAATGACAACGGGCGTGGCGTTGCGGAAGGCGACGCATGCGCGGCACTATGCGCAGGAACCACAGATGACGGATGCCGACGGCACCCGTCACTGGATCACCCGCGCGGCAAACTTTCTGACCGTTGTGTCCGATGCGCCGAAAGGAGCCGTCCTCGAACGGCGCGGCAATCCGGACGAATACATGCTGCTGTTGCAGCCCGGCACCGACGCGGTGATCGAGGCCAAGGGAGACAAGGTCGAAGCGAAAGGCGACAGCCTGACGATCCTGCCGCCGGGCGACAGCCGTATTACGCTGACCTCCGCTGGAACCGTTGCGCGATTGTTCTCCAACAAGGCTGCGGATCTTTTGGCAAAGGCGATCAATGCGGCCACCTATTCCGATGGTGCGCCGGAGGTTGCGCCGATTGTGCCGTGGCCCGATCCGGTCGGCGGTTACAAGATCCGTCACTATGATCTCACGACCATTCCAAGCACGGATCCAAGCCCGTTGAAGATGCGGGTGTTCCGATCGACCAACATGATGGTCAACGTGTTCGAGCGGTGGAGCAAGCGGCGTGATGTCAGCAAGCTCAGCCCTCATTCTCATGAGGATTTCGAACAGGTGTCGCTCGGCCTGATGGGCGGGTTCGAGCATCACCTGCGCTATCCGTGGGGCTCCGACAAAGGGCGCTGGCAGCCGGACGAGCATGAGCATTACGATCAGAGCCCATCGGTTCTCGTGATCCCGCCGCGCGTGATCCACACGACGCATGACGTGGGCGAGGGGACGACGTGGCTGATCGATGTGTTCGCGCCGCCGCGGATGGATTTCTCGTCGAGGCCCGGCTTCGTGCTCAACGCCGCCGACTATCCGATGCCGGCGCAAGGCTAAGCCGCTTCTTTCCAGCAATCAGGAGCTGACCCGTGGCGCAAACCAGCACAGCAGACCAGGATGTCGAGAAGCGGATCGATGCGTTGCTCGTCGGAGCGATTGATCCGCATGTTCATAGCGGTCCCTCGATCGCGCCGCGTGGCATCGACCATCTCGAATTGTTGCGCGAAGCGTCGGCCGCCGGTTTCAAGGCGATCGTCACGAAGGATCATGATTACAGCGGCGTGATGACCGCGGCGATGATTGCGAAGCATCATCCGGAACTGAAGACGAAGATCTTCTCCAGCATCGTTCTCAACAATGTGGTGGGTGGGTTCAATCCTTACGCGGTCGAGCACACTGCGGCGATGGGCGGAAAGATCGTCTGGATGCCGACTCTCGCCGCGGAAAATCATCTGCGTTGGGAAAAAACCTCCAACTGGGTGCATCCCGCGTCAACGCAGAAGATGCGGCCCGCAACCGGCATCCCGGTTCTGAATGCCGACAAGAGCGTGCGCGATGACGTGAAAGAGGTTCTCGATATCATCGCCAAGAACGACATGGTGCTGGCCAGTGGTCACCTGCATATCAGCGAGACGTGGCTGGTGTTCGAGGAGGCAAAGCGCCGCGGCGTCGGCCGCATTGTGCTGACGCATCCCGAGGATATCGTCGATGCGTCGATGAACGACGTCGCTGGCATCGCCAATATGGGCGCCTTCGTCGAGCATTCGCTGTGCATGTTCATCGAAGGATCGAAGTTCAAGACCTGCGAGAGCGAGGATCTGCGCAAGCATATCGAAGCCGCCGGCGTCGAGCAGACCGTGTTGTGCTCGGATCTCGGTCAGACCGGTACGGTCGGTCCGATCGAAGGCATTCGTCGCGGCATCAAGCTGTGCATGGATCTGGGCTACGACGACGCGCAGATCGGAAAAATGGTGTCGTCGAACGCGGCACGGATGCTGGGGATCTAGCCGCCAATTGAGCTATCACCCGCTCGTCCCCGCGAAGGCGGCGACCCAGTTCAAGATACTCTGGATTCCCGCGTGCGCGGGAATGAGCGGACGATAGAGAAGCGTCAAAGGATACCTTACTGGCTCCCGCTGCACTTACACTCCCAACAAACCCGGCAATGCACGGAAGCGCGCGAGTTGCTCGCTTTTCAATTGCCGGCTTTCGTCGCGTCCGACGAAGATCTTGAACATGACTCCGCCATCCGGATTGAAGAACAGGATGGCCGCAGAGTTCCGGCCCATGAAGGGTCGCTCCAGAAAGCCGATCTCTACGCAGCGGTCATGCCGCAAGTGACCATGAAAGCCCTTGGTGCCCGGCACGTTGTAGTAGCCGCGCGAGATCTCTCCCGCCGGCACCGGTCCACCAAATTCCATGATGCCGTCATCGGTATGGATGATGAGCGTCACGTCACCCCATTCGGCGACATCCTTCATGACATCGACGAAATGCTTGCCGTCGATGAAGCTTCGCATTCCTTCCGGCAGGGCGCGCACGACAGCATGCGTCGTCAGCCCGCGCTCCTTTGCGACTGTCTCGACGATCGCGCCGGGATTCTCGGCGAGATGGTCGACGAGGCTCTGATCGAGATTGCCTGACATCTAGGCCGCCTTGTCGCGGCTGATGGTCTGGCAGATTTCGAAACCTTCGAATTTGGGATGCCCCAGGAAGAGCGAACCGGAGCTTTGGCCTTCGGCGCGCGCATGCGATTTGCGGAATTGCTCGGACTGTGTCCAGGCCTCGAAGTTATCGCGGGTCTGCCAGAGCGTGTGGGATGAATAGAGCGTGTGATCCTCCGCTTCCGGTCCCTTCAACAGATGGAATTCCACGAAACCCGGCATCTCATCGAGATAGGTTTCGCGGCTTTTCCAAACGTGTTCGAATTCGGCTTCGGATCCCTTTTTCACCTGGAACCGGTTCATCGCGATAAACATCATACTGATCCTCTCTGGCTGGCGTGATGCTGGCAAACTGTGAAACGTGAAGTGACGGACAACACAGGGGGACCGGGCTGTCCGTCACTTCGGTGGTTACATGGCGCTGAAGCGGACCCGCATCGATCCCTTGTAGACAATGCCGGGCGGTGGCGCGCTCCACAGGACGTCGTTCTGGGTCGCGCCGTCGTAGCTCGACTTCGGGATCGCATACGGCCGGTAGTACTCGTTCAGAATGTTGTCGATGCCGAAGCCGAGCGTCAGGTCCGGCGTCGGATCGTAGGTCAGATAGAAGTTCAGCAGATCGTATGAGGTGCTCGGAAGGTAGGTGTCTGGCACATGCAGGTTGGCTGCCGCCGATACCCACGATGC
The DNA here is from genome assembly GCA_023423415.1 of Pseudomonadota bacterium. Taxonomy (GTDB): domain Bacteria; phylum Pseudomonadota; class Alphaproteobacteria; order Rhizobiales; family Xanthobacteraceae; genus Pseudorhodoplanes. Next base: position 37,401 of record JAFAFP010000281.1, read on the forward strand.
GGCAAGCGTCAACTTGCGTTCGAGAAGACGGACACCGGCCGTGGTGACGGCCTTGTTCGGCTGGATATTGGCCAGCCCCTGCCCGGTGACATCGTTATAGCCGCGCTGAAGCTGTCCGGTGAATCCGACGAACCAGTCGCCGGCATCGTAAGCGAGTTCGGCTTCGAAGCCCTGGATGTGAGCCTTGTCGATGTTCTGATACTGATAGAACTCGCTGCCGGTGATCGGAAGAAAGAACGGCGGGAAGGGAACGGGTACCAGCACAGTCCGCGGCGGAGAAGCCACCAGCTCGATATAGTCTTCCAGATTGTTGCGGAAGGCATTGATCTTGCCGCGGAAGGTGTCGCCGGTTTTGAAGATGTTGTCGAACTTGAGATTGATGCCGACTTCCTGATTCTTGCCGACTTCCGGACGCAGGTTTGGATTGGGCAGGAAGCAGAACAAGCCGCCGGTGCCGCCTGGACAATTGAAAATCACCGGCCCGCCGCCCGTTGCATGAGCGCCTGCAATCAGCGTTTCGGTGATCGATGGTGCGCGATAGCCCTCGGCATAGCTGACATACGGCGTGACGCCGGGGATCGGTGTGACTCCGACGGTGATCTTCGGCGAGATGCGATCGCCGGACGTGCTCGTGCTGCCGCTTTCGAGCTGATAGTTGTCGTAACGTGCGGCGCTGACCACTTCGAGCCAGTTGGAGTAATTGGACTTCAACTGAATGAAAGCGCCGGAAACCGTGCGGATGCCGCTCGGCGTGGTGATATTCGAATTGCCGCTCTGATCGGTGGTGTTGACGTCATCCTTGAAGACGTCGCCGCCGATCGTCAGTGCATTCTGCCAGCCATTCCATTCGAAGCGGCTGGTGTTGTGACCGTCAAAGCCCGTAGTATCGAGCGTGTAGTTGCGCTTGTCGCCGACGCAGCCGGACACGTTATTGCCGGGCGTCGTGCACACGCCGGCCTGCGGCGTTAGCGTGGTGTGCCAGATCTTGGTCTGATCGTTCTCAGTCCGGTTGATATAGGCGCTCAGATTCCAGTCGAATAGTTTGTCGTCGGGCTTGCTGTAGCGCCAGCTCACGGTGCCGGTGTAGTTCCTCACGTCGCTCGCATAGACGGAAGAGCCTTGGTTCAGCAGGCGCTGCGCCGCTGTGGCGACAGGGCCTCGATGATACTGGCCGATATTGAACAGGTTTTCCTGAACGATGCCGCCGAATTTGACCTCATGGCCATCGGCTGGCCGCACAGTCACCTTGGCGAGACCGGTGCTGATGTGGTTGGCGGTGTTGTCGATGGTTTGACCGTCGCCGTCCTTATAGTTGCTTTGCATCCGGTGGGTGGCGCCGACCAGCACGTCGACATTCTCGTTAGGACGCGAGGCGGAAAATACGGAGCCCATTCCACGCCCGCTATTGGAGCCGAGCATGCCGCCGAATGTGGTGGCGAAACGCTCGCCGGGCCTTAGGATGTCATCGACATCCTTGGTGCGGAACGAGACCACGCCGCCGATTGCGCCGGACCCGTAGATATTGGCAACCGGGCCGCGCACAACTTCCACGCCGCCGAGCAATTCCGGCTCGAGGAAGAAACCGCCATTCGCATTGTGACCGCTGCGCTGATAATTCTGGCGTGCACCATCGACGATGACCGCGACGCGGCCGAAATCCTGCAAGCCACGGATATTGATCGATGTTTCAGGCGTATCGCCGCGATCCTGGAACGAGACGCCCGGCGTATTATAGAAGATGTCCGACAGTCGCTTGGCCGAAACCCGGTTGATGGTTTCGAGCGTAATGACGCTGATCGGTGCGAGCGCGTCGATCGCTTTTTCTTCGGTTTTGCTGGCCGTGACGGTGATCGTATCGAGCGCGACGGGCGTCTGAGCCCCCGCTTGTATCGGACAATATGACGCTATTGCGCCTGTGAGAGATCCAGCAAGTAGGTGTATGCGCCTGTAGCGTCGCGCCATAAAAGCCCCCAGTTCATCAGCGATGTAGGCTGGCGGGCGGCCGCGAAACGCGGGTGGCTAGCTGGCTATAGTGTCAGTACTGGTAATCAATGGTGACGCGGCAAGTCAACAAACTCGCATTCTCATTCCATATATACGCGAGCGATGATGGATTGTTTGCAACAATCTAAATCGATTCCAATCTTGGCTTCACCCTAAAGCAATTCCAAATCATAGCTGATGACGCCTTGGAATCTCCGATTACATTGCGTCCCGATGAGACAGGATACGGATTCGCGCAAACCGCTCGATGGAGCAAAGTCGGCGACGCATGACAGCCGCCAGATTACAGTCGTCGGCCAGCGGATCGACAGCCGACAGATTTTTATCGACGGCCGTGAAATCACGATTGTGCATGGTCAAGATCTTTATCGTTTACGTCTGACCGCGCAGAACAAACTGATACTGACGAAGTGAGTTCGATGCGTAGATCGTTTGCGTTCGCCGTGTCGGCGACTCTTGTGCTGGGCTTGTGGCAATCGCCAGTCATGTCGGCGGCGGTGCGGGACGCTTCTGGTCGCACGATCGACGTGAAGGATTCGTCCCGCATCGTCTCGATTGGCGGTGCTGTGACGGAAATCTTGTATGCGCTTGGTCAAGGTGACCGGCTGGTGGCGGTGGATACAACGAGTTTGTTTCCGCCTGAGGCGCTCAAGTCGAAACCGAATGTCGGCTATTTCCGACAATTGTCGCCGGAGGGTGTGATGGGCCTGACGCCATCGGTCATTCTGGCGGTCGAAGGCGCGGGACCGAAGGAAGCGGTGGCCGTGCTGCAATCGGCGTCCATTCCGCTGGTGAGCATTCCGGACGAATACAGCGGCGAAGGCATTGTCGAGAAGATCAAGATGATTGCGACGGCCGTCGGCGCCGAACGACAGGGAGAATGTTTGAGCCGGCAGGTGGCCGATGATCTGACGGCGCTGGCAGGTTTGCGTGCGAAGATCGATGCTCCGGTCCGGGTGCTGTTTATTCTGTCGTTCGTGAATGGCCGCCCGATGGTGGCAGGACGCGGAACAGCCGCCGATGGTCTCATTCGCATGGCCGGGGCGGTCAACGCGTTCGACAACTTCGAGGGCTACAAGCTCGTGAATGACGAGGCGGTTCTGACCGCAGCGCCGGACGCGGTGATCAGCATGCAGCGGACGGGCATGGATCTGGATGCCAAGACCGTATTTTCACATGCCGCGTTCCGCGAAACGCCGGCCGCAAAAAAGGGGCGGTTCTATGCGATGGACGGCCTCTACATGCTGGGATTTGGACCGCGCACCGCTCGTGCGGCGCGCGATCTCAGCCGATCGCTCTATCCGGACAAATCGTTCGCAGAACTTCCCTCGGAAGGGCGAAATGATGCTGGTTCGCCGTGCAGGAAGTAACCGCGAATAGTGGAGCGAAGCCGGAGTTTCTGTTCACGCGGCCGACGGCTTGGCTGGTGCTCGGCTCGCTGACGCTGCTGCTGGTTGGGATTGCGCTCGCCTCCGCAATGGTCGGAGCGGCCGGGATTCCGTTGCGACGACTGGTTGCGGCGGTCGTCGGCAGTGGAGCGGATAGCGCCGAGCTTGCACGGGACCAACTGGTGTTGTGGTCCATTCGGCTGCCGCGCGTTGTCGTTGCCATGGGAGTCGGCGCGCTGCTGGCGCTGGCGGGCGCGATCATGCAGGGGATGTTTCGTAATCCCCTGGCCGATCCAAGTCTTGTCGGCGTCTCAAGCGGCGCTGGGCTCGCTTCGGCGACGACTATTGTCGTCGGTGACAGATTGCTGGCATCGATTTCAGGCCATGTGCCATTCGAGATGCTTCCGGTCGCGGCATTCTTCGGGGCTTTGGTCGCAACGGTGGCGCTGCATCGCATCGCGACTTACAATGGGCGCACGTCGATCGCGATTTTTCTGCTCGGCGGACTGGCGATCGCAGCGCTGGCGAATGCCGGCATTGGGCTTTTGGTCTTCGTGGCAGATGACCGTCAGCTTCGAGACATCACGTTCTGGCTTCTGGGTTCGCTGGCTGGGGCTACATGGCCGAAGGCCTGGGCGCTTCTGCCTTTTGTCGTGGCGGCGATCCTTGTCATTCCGCGCATTGCGCGCGGGCTCGATCTGCTCGTGCTTGGCGAGGCCGAAGCGTTCCATGCCGGCATTCCGGTTCAGCGCCTGAAGATCATGGCCATCGTGCTGGTTTCGGCGGCGACCGGCGCGGCCGTGGCGGTTGCCGGCGTGATCGGCTTCGTCGGCATTGTCGTGCCGCACCTGCTTCGTCTCATCATTGGGCCAGCTCATCGCATTCTCCTGCCAGCATCGATGCTGCTGGGGGCGGCATTGATGCTGTGCGCCGACACGGCGGCGCGCGTTCTGGCGGCGCCGGCGGAAGTGCCGATCGGGATCATCACCGCTGTAATCGGCGCGCCGTTCTTTCTGGCGCTGCTGTTGCGGCAACGGTCGGTCGCGACGCTATGACCGCGCTGATCGATGTGGTCGGCGCGGTGGTGCGGGCCGGCGAGAAAACCATCCTCACCGGGATCGACCTGACGGTGAAAGCGGGCGAGATTGTCGCCTTGCTTGGACCGAACGGCGCCGGCAAATCCACATTGTTGCGGGCGATCTCCGGCGAAGTCGGCTTGATGGAAGGAAAGATCGCGATCAAGGGCCGGGCGCTCGATCACTATTCACCGCGTGAACTCGCGCAGCATCGTGCGGTGCTCTCGCAACATACCAATGTGTCGTTCGACTTTTCCGTTGCCGAGATTGTCGCCATGGGCGCTGACAGCACCCGGCCTAAGTCCTGGATCAGGGATGTGATCCAGACGGTCATGGATCAGTGCGACATCACGCATCTGTCGGATCGTCCGGTGACGCGATTATCCGGTGGCGAACAGCAGCGCGTCCACTTTGCCCGTGCGATGCTGCAGTTGATGTCAACCGAGGAGCGTTGCCGGCCGGGCCTGCTGTTGCTCGACGAACCGACAGCGAGCCTTGATTTGAACCATCAACTCCGAACGGTGGAAACGGTTCGAGCCATCGCCAAGGAGGGGACCGGCGTGCTGCTGGTGGTGCACGATCTCAATCTTGCGGCGATGCTGGCAGATCGGGTGGCGATGCTGGCGGCGGGCCGGATCGTCGCCATGGGAACGCCGGGCGAGGTCATCAATAACGACATGATGCGCGAGGTGTTCGATGTGCACGATGCGGTGGGCATTGCGCCGCCGTCGATGCCGTTCGTCCTGCCACAATCAATGCGGCGGACATGACGTAACCGCCGTAAGGGTTCTGCGGTTATATTTCTTCTTCGGCGAGCAGATAGGCCTGCAAGGCCAAAGCCCGGTCGGAGGATTCGACCAGCTGGTCGACGATCTGCGTCATGTATTTCAGATCGTCCCGGCTGAGGCTGCCGAATTCGGCGTCGTTCACCTTGCGCTGCATCGGCGCAAGTTTTTCCAGCAGCGTATGACCCTTCGCCGAAACGGTGAGGGTGACGCGGCGGCGATCCTCCGGATCCGTCCGTTTATGGATGAGTCCCTTTTTCAGAAGCCGTTGCGCCAGCGTCGTGACGAAGGCGCCGGAAAGATGCAGATGATCGGCGACGGTCTTGATGTTGACGTCGCCGTCAACAGAAAGATGGGCAATCGAAATCAGGGTGGAATATTCAACGCCCGCGAGGCCGATGGCTTTGCCATGCCCGGCGCGGATCTGTTCGTGACGGGCGAGAAAGCCCAGCAGGCCATGCACGAGACGACGGAATTCCCGATCGCTGCCGTTGTTGATCAATTCCGGCCGCGTCACCGTCAGCGGAAATTTAGGTCCCTCGCTTTTCTTTTTCATGGTTGCGTCTTCGGACGCAACGCTTGGCGAGGGCTTTCGTTTGGGTGATGCAGCCATTTTTGCTCTTCTACCGGCTTACGAAGTCAGCGAATCTTTCACCCAACATATCGCGTTCTGCCTCGATGGACTCTGCGCCGGGCTATCGTGAAACGGTCTCCTGCGAAGCCGCGGCGGCATGGCCCCCAAGAAATGCCTCGGAAATCTTTGGATCGTTGGCAAGCGCTTCGGCAGACCCAGATGTCACGACGCGGCCCATCTCCAGCAGATAGGCGCGGTCGGCGATCCGGAGCGTGTGGCGGGCCTTCTGTTCGACAAGCATCACGGTGAGACCTTCCTTACGGAGGGAGGTGATGAGGTCGAACACAAAGCGCGTCATCTTCGGGGCAAGTCCGAGCGAAGGCTCGTCCAGCAGCAGCAGCTTGGGTCGCGATAACAGCGCCCGCGCGATGGCGAGCATTTGTTGCTCGCCACCCGACAACAGGCTGGCGAGATTACCCTTACGTTCCCGCAGAATGGGGAAGCGCTCATACATGCGCTCGATATCGGCCTTGGCCTCGCCGCTGTCCGAGCGGCAGTAAGTCCCCATTTGGAGATTTTCTTCGACCGTCATACGGCCGAGGATGCCGCGACCTTCGGGCACCAGCGCAATACCGGCGCGCAGATTCTTCTCGGCCGAGTTGGGACGAAGCTTTTGGCCTTCATAGACGATGTCGCCGGAGAACGGCAGCAGACCGGCAATGGCACGGACTGTCGTGCTCTTCCCGGCGCCATTGGCGCCGATGAGGGCGACGATCTCTCCTGCTTTCACGTCCAGGCTGATGCCGCGCACGCCCTGGATGGCGCCGTAGCGAACACTGAGATTGCTGATTTCAAGCATCAGTCTTCCCCGCCGAGATAGGCATCCAACACCTTGGGGTTGGTGCGCACGGATGCTGGATCGCCATCCGCGATCATCTGCCCGAAATCGAGCACGTACAGATACTGACAGAGGTTCATCACGAAGGTCATGTCGTGCTCGATCAACAGGATGGTCAGGCCGTCCTTGCACAAGTCGATCAGCAGCAGGCGCAACTCATGCGCTTCGTCGTGATTCATACCGGCGACGGGTTCGTCCAGCAACAGCAGCTTCGGCCCCGCGGTGAGCGCGCGAGCCATTTCGACCTTGCGCTGGATGCCATAGGGCAGCGACTGGGCGATGCGATCGCGCACGCCCTCGAGCCCGAATGTCACCAGCGCCTTTTCGGCTTTCTCGCGCGCTGCGGGATCGGCCCAGCGCGTCGGCAACAGCCGCCGCCAGGTCGCGTCGGTGTGCGGCTGCGCGACCAGCAAATGCTCCCACACCGTCATGCCTGCAAACAGGCGGATATTCTGGAAGGTGCGGGCAATGCCGGTGCGCGCGATCTGATAGGGCAGCAGCGAAGTGATCTGCCGTCCATCGAAATAGACGTCGCCTGAACTGGCCTGATAGGCGCCGGTGATGACGTTGAAGATCGTCGTCTTGCCAGCGCCATTGGGACCGATGATTCCGGTCACGCGACCTTGGGGAATCTCGCAACTGACGTCATTCAAGGCGCGAATGCCGCCAAACGTGCGCGAGACGTTGTCGAGTCTTAGAAGGGGTTGCGTGGATGCCGATGTCATGACGCCTGCTTCCGCGATGAGAAGATGCGGAACATGTTGCGGTCCAGAATGCCCTGGCGACGGGTCAGCAGAACCAGGATCAGCAACGCGCCGAACGCGGCAAGCCGCCAATCGGAGATGAAGCGGAGCATTTCCGGCAGCATGACTAGCAGACCTGCACCGATCACGGCGCCCGGCGCGACCGTCGATCCGCCAAGGATCACAGCAAGGACGAATTCGATCGAACGATCGAAGCCGAAGTTGGCCGGCTCGATATAGACGTGTTGATGCGCGAACAGGCCGCCGGAGATAGCCGCCACCGCAGCGCCGAAGCCGAATGCGCCGACCTTGGTCGCCGTGGTGTTGAGGCCGACAAGGCTCGCCGCCGTTTCGTCGTCATGGACGGCGCGCATCTCCAGCCACAGCCGCGACTGTTCGAGCACCATCACCAGCAACAGAATGCCGCCGGCCCAGGCCCAGATATAAGTCAACGACACATGCTGCATGCCGCTGAAACCGCCGGAGCCGCCCATGGTGTCGAAATTCAGGAAGAAGCTGCGGACCATCTCGCCGAAGCCGAGCGTGGCCATGGCGAGATAGATTCCCTTCAATCGTAACGCCGGAAAACCGATGATGATGCCGATGATTCCTGCAAAAACGGCGGCGATGAGCAGCGCCGGCGTCAGCGGAACGCCCATCTCGACGGTGAGATAGGACGTTGCGTAAGCACCGATGCCCATGAAGCCGGCATTGCCGAGCGACAATTGTCCGGTGGCGAGGATGATGTAGACGCTCAATGCGCCCAGCAGCAGAATGCCGGTGTCGGCCAGAAGGCCTGCATAATATGTCGACATCAGACGCGCGGCCCCTGATCAGTGCGTGCGCCGCCGAGGATGCCCTGCGGGCGCAGCAAGAGAATGAGGATCATCAGGCCATAAACGACGAAGTCGCGGATCTGCGAGCCGCCATAGGCGACGGTCATGACTTCGGCAATGCCGATCAGTGGTCCGGCGACGAGCGCGCCCCAGATGCGGGTGGTGCCGCCGATCACCATCACGGCGATGGCCTTGAGGCCGGTCTCGACGCCGACATAGGGGGTAATTGCTGCATAGTGCAGGCCGACCAGAACGCCGGCCGCACCGGCGAGCAATCCCGAGAGAATGAAAGCAACGAGCATCAGCCGATCCGCGGGCACGCCGAGGAGGCGCGCAACGTCGCGGTTCTCGGCGATGGCGCGGAGCGCGCGGCCGATCGAGGTGCGCTGGACGACGAAAGCGAGAATGGCGACCAGCAGGATCGTGGCGCCGAGCACGAGAAGCTGCATCGCTCCGACGGAGACCGGACCGAACTGAAAGCGGTGTCCCAGGAATTCCGCAGGAAGCTGAAGCGGGTCGGAGCCCCAGACGTTGGTGGCGACATTCTGCAGGATGATCGAAAAGCCGAGCGTTGAGAGCATCGGCGTGATCACCGGCGTGTTGCGCAGCGGCTCGTAGGCGACTTTCTCGATGATGATCGCGATCAGTGCCGCGCCACACATGCCGGCCGCGATCGCGAGTGGGAGCGGCAATTGCGCGACGATGATGGTGAAGCCGATATAGCCACCGATCATGAACAACTCGGCAATCGCAAGATTGAGAATGCCGAGAATGCCCATAACGAGCGAGAACGAGAGCGCGATCAGGGTATAGACGGCTCCTAACGTGAGCCCATTCACAAGTTGCTGCAGTATCACGTCATCGCCCCTCGTT
>JAFAFP010000147.1 GCA_023423415.1 Pseudomonadota bacterium
GCGCATAGAAGATGCCGGTGGGCAGGCGCAGAATGGTGTGGACGTTCGCCAGCTCCAGCAACCACGCGCGCAAGCGCCGGCCGGTATTGTCTTCAAACAGCACGTTGTCCGGCACGATCACCGCCGCGCGGCCGCCCGGTTTCAGCGCGCGCACGATGTGCTCGACGAAGGCGAGCTGCTTGTTTGATGTCTCGGCGGTTTGCGAGAAATCGCTGCGCGTTGGCCGCCCGCCGCCCTTCTTGGTGCCGAAGGGCGGATTGGTGAGAAGCAAATCCGCCTTGGCGAGCGTTTCGCCGTCAGGGGAGAGCGAGTCGCCCAGCACCAAGCCGCTCTCGATGCCGTGCAGCATGAGATTCATCAGTGCGAGCCGATGCGTCTCCGGCACCAGCTCAATCCCGGTGAAGGCGCCATTGCGCTGAAATGCGGCTTTCTCTGCTTTGAGATCGTAGAGGTCGTTGGTGTGATCCTTGATGTAGCGATCTGCTGCGACCAGGAAGCCGCCCGTTCCGGCCGCAGGGTCCTGAATTATTTCGCCGGCCTGCGGCTTCATCACGCGAATGATGCAATCGATTAGAGGGCGCGGCGTGAAGTATTGGCCAGCGCCGGATTTCTTCTCCGACGCATTGCGCTCCAGCAAACCCTCGTATAACTCGCCTAAGCCTTCCTCGCGCGCGGAAAACCAATCAAGCGCATCGATGGCGGTGGTGAGCGATTTGAGATTGGCGGGCTTGCGAAGCTTCGTCTGCGCGTCAATGAAGATGGCGCGCACCTTCTCATCCGGAGCTTTCCCCAGCTCCAGCAGGGCGCGCTTGTAATGATCGAGCTGGTCCATCCCCTCGCGCTTGGCGATCTCCACCCAGCGATACGCTTTCGGCAGCCGGCCTTCCTCGCGCTGCGTCTCCTCCATCATCTTGAGGAAGAGAAGAAACGTCAGCTCGGTGACGTAGTCCTGATAGGTGATGCCATCGTCGCGCAGCACATGGCAAAGCCCCCAGAGCTTCGCCACGATGTCTTGCGTCGTTACGCGGCCCTTGGCCGCCGCGTTCATGCCTTCCGCCATATCTCTTCCCGAATATCCCCAAGCACCTGATCAAGCCTGCCGCCGAAGCGGCGATCGATAGCAGCGAAGCCGCCATCCCCCCGAAACGGCTCTTCATCCAGCGACTCGCAGTCGACGACAATTTCCCGTTGAAGCTGATCTGCGATGCGATGCAGCCAGCGTTGCTGCACCGGCGTCCAGCCACCACGTGCGATGATCGAGTTGACTGCGCGGTCTACACGCTCGCGGTAGGGGATGAGTTCTTCACTGATAGCGGCTTGGCGGATATAGCCAATGATCGATGCGGCCATTTCCACATTCTTGGCGGCGGCCCAAGCCCGGTGCAGATGCGCTTCGGTAAACCCTTCCGCCGCCAGCCGCAATTGCAGCTCGCGCAGCGCCGCACGTGTCAGCTCGCGCGGCCGATGCACGACCGCGTTGAGCGCGGCCATGTGATTGACGTTCGACTTTACGAACTTGGAGAAGGCTTCGAGAAAATCCTCGGGCCGCTCGCCGGGCCCATAGTCGCGCGTGACGCCTACGACTTCATCCGGATGCGTCGAGATCGGCACCATAACCGGGGTGCCGCCTTGGGTCGCCCAATCCAGAATGCCGCCGATTTTAGGCCGCGCGTTCGCCCATGCCGCAAGACCGTTGGCGTCCTCGCCGCGCAGCCGTCTTAGCGCCGCTTCCGGCGGTTCGCCTGCCTCCAATTCGAATTTCGCGCGTGCTTCGGCCGGCAGACGTTTCAATCGCCGGCTCATCTTCACAAGAATCTGGTCCCGCAGATTTGCCCTGTGCTCAGCGTCCGCCGTACGCGCGAGTTCCGCGAACAGCTCCTTGAAGCTGATCTTCGGATCAGCCGCCACCGGTCGCATATCGGTCAGGTGTTGCAGGTGTTTATAGAGATCGACGGCATCGAAGATGCGATAGCTTTCCTTCCCGATTTCTGGGCAAAGCCGCGTCGCCCGGCCGATCATTTGGTCATAGAGGATGCGGCTGTTGACGCGGCGCACGAACACCAGGTTCGTGATCTTCGGTACGTCGATCCCGGTCGTCAGCAGATCGACAGTGACGGCAATCTTGGGCAGATCGTCGTTGCGATAGGCCAGAATGAGCTTGCCGACCTTATCAACGCTGCCAGTCACTTTGCGGATAGCGGCATCCTCGATCTCGCCGTATGCGGCGCGAAACGCTGTACGCAATTCCTTCACCAGGATGTCCGCGTGCGCATCGGAAACGGCAAAGACGAGGGTCTTGTCCTTCTCGGAGGGGTCGATATAGCCGGTCAGCTCTTCGGCGATGGCGCGGTTGAAGGCCTCCGTAACAACAGACTTGTTGAACTGCTCCACGTCAAACTTCACATCGTCCGGCAAAAGTGCACGCTCGATCACGCCGGTCGGCGCGTGAATAAAATCGACCTCCTCTTCTGCGGTAAATCTGATGCCTTCGCGCGCCAGCTTAGTGGTGATGCGGATCGGCGGCTCCTGGTCCACCAGATAGCCGTCCACCACCGCCTCGCGGTACGAGTAAGTAAAGATCGGCTTGCCGAATATCTCGACTGTGTGCAGCGCCGGGGTCGCGGTCAGCCCGATCTTGGTCGCGTCGAACCAATCCAATACATACCGGTACGTCGAGACGTAATCGTCCTGATTGCGGAAGCTCAGCTCCGTCTCCGACATCTCTCGGTCTAGTAAGTAGCCGCGATGGCATTCGTCCACGATCAACAGATCGTATTGATCGACTGGCGGCGCATGCGCCGGATCGTCAGTGTAGAGGATGCGCTTTACGAGGCCCTGGATCGTGCAGATGTGCAGCCGCGTATCGGCATCGATCTCGATATCGGCCAATTCCTTCATGTTGAAGATGCTAGCGAGCGATTGTCCGTGCTGCAGGTTGGTCGTCTTGAACTCGACACCCGCCTGTTCGCCGAGCGCGCTGCGATCGACCACAAAGCAGATGCGGCGGAAGCGCTTGGCTTCGAGCAGGCGATAGAGCAACGCGACCGCCAGCTTGGTCTTGCCGGTGCCGGTCGCCATCGCCAGCAGCATCTGACGCTGATCGTTCGCGAGCGCCGTCTCGACCGCCTCAATCGCGCGCCGCTGGTACGGCCGCAGCGGAAAGCCGAAATCGAACGGCTTGGCTTTCAACGCCGCCGCGGCGGCGTCCTTGTCAACTTGCAGCTGCTCCAACAGCCCCGCTGGGGTGGGCCAAGCCGGCAGCGGATCGGCCGGGTTGGTCTTTCGTCGTACGTCACGCCGCCAAATACCCGAGGCCGTGCTGAGCTGCTTCAAGTACGGCCGCCCATTGGTCGAAAACACGAACGGCGCATGAAAGCCATGCCAAGGCGCGTCTTCCGGCAGATGCGCACTATCCAGCTTGATGCCGCGCGAATACCGCTCCGCCTGTGGTAGCACCTCCATCACGTTCCTGTTCTTGCGCTTTGCCTCCACCACGCCGACCAGCGTCGGGCCGGCAAACAGGGCATAATCTGCCGGCCCGCTATCGGTCGGCCATTCGGCAATGGCGAGGTTGCGGCCCTTCAC
>JAFAFP010000239.1 GCA_023423415.1 Pseudomonadota bacterium
GTTCTCTCTGGCCGCCGTCGTTCCGGTGTCCGTGTCGGCCGCAACCGTTCCGCAAGTGGTCGACGACTATGCCAACCTTGCGCTCGCTGGATATGAGGATGCTCTATCGACTGCCAAAACGCTGAAAGCAGCCGTCGACAAGCTGGTAGCCGCGCCGAGCGAAGAGACGCTGAAAGCGGCGCGGGAGGCTTGGCTCGCCGCGCGCGCGCCGTATATGCAGACCGAGGCGTTCCGCTTCGGCAACAAGATCGTCGATGAGTGGGAAGGCAAGGTGAACGCTTGGCCGCTCGATGAAGGTCTGATCGATTACGTGGACGAAAGTTACGGAACGGCGTCGGACAGCAATGCACTTTACGCCGCCAATGTGATCGCAAACACGTCGCTGACCATCAATGGCCGCAAGGTCGATACCAGCCGAATTACGAAGGAGCTGCTGTCCGATACGCTCCATGAGGCCGAAAAAATCGAGGCCAACGTTGCGACCGGCTATCATGCGATCGAGTTCTTGTTGTGGGGGCAGGATCTCAACGGCACCGATGCCGGGGCCGGCGATCGCAAAGCCACGGACTACGACACGGCGAAGTGCACGAATGGCAACTGCGACAGGCGCGGTCAGTATTTGACCGCTGTCACCGATCTGCTTGTCGATGATCTCGCTTGGATGGTCGAACAGTGGAAGAAGGGCGGGGACGCACGCGCCGAACTTGCGAAGTCCGATACGGCGGCTTTGACCGCGATATTCACCGGTCTTGGCAGCTTGTCCTACGGCGAAATGGCCGGTGAGCGCATGAAGCTCGGCTTGCTCCTCCACGACCCCGAGGAGGAGCACGATTGCTTTTCCGACAACACCTATAACTCGCACTTTTACGACATCATGGGCCTCCAGAACGTCTATCTCGGCCGCTACAAGCGCGTGGATGGCAGCACGGTGAGCGGCCCGAGCGTATCCGACCTGGTCCGCGCCAAGGCGCCCGAGATCGATGATCGCGTTCGTGCTGCGCTTGCCGATACGGTGACCAAGGTGCAAACGCTGAAGACGCGCGCCGAAACGATCGAGGCCTACGACCAAATGCTGGGCGAGGGCAATGCCGAGGGTAATGCGGTCGTCGAAGATGTCATCGGTGCACTGATTGCGCAAACGAAGGAATTTGAGCGGGCGATTGCTGTGTTGGAGCTAAGGGCAATCGCATTCGAGGGATCGGACAGTCTCGACAATCCCGGCAAGGCTCTTGAAGGAAAGCGCTGATTCTCCGATGGCGAATTGCCGGGGAGTAACAAAAATCGCGCCGGCGCTGCCAGGGCTGCTCGCCGGTGTCCTGATTTTTGCCGGGGGAGCGGCTTATTCGCAGATCGGCGGCCAACAGGGCGCTGCTGTCCATTCGGAAATCGACGCCAACGCCCTGGAACCCGGAGAGGACCGGCCGGGTGGTGACGCCACGACCGATACCGGGATCGCGACCGCCGATGCCTTCTCTCGATTTTCCACCAACATGGGATTTGCGAAAGAGCTCGATTTCAAAATCGGCAACGGCGTGTTTCGCAAGCTTTGGGTGTCGGCGCCGGCATCGACCAAGTCGTCCGACGGCCTCGGTCCGTTATTCAATGCGCGCGCCTGCCAGAGTTGTCACCTGAAGGATGGGCGCGGAAATCCGCCGCGAAGCACAGACATCGAAGACCGTTCGGTTTCGATGTTTCTCAGGCTTTCGATTCCACCCGAAACAGAAGAACAGCGCAATGCCATTGCTGAGCACCGCCGCAATGTCATCGCTGAGCCGACCTACGGCGTCCAGCTTCAGGAGCTCGGCGTGCAGGGCCACGAAGGCGAAGGCCGGATGCTCATCACGTATGAGGAAATTCCGGTTACGCTCGCCGGGGGCGAGGTGGTGAGCCTGCGCAAGCCGACCTACAGCATCGCCGATCTCGGCTACGGTCCGATGCATCCGAAAACGATGATTTCACCGCGCATGACGCCGCAGATGATCGGTCTCGGCCTGCTGGAAGCTATCCCGGAGGCGGATATCCTGGCGCGCGAAGACCCCAACGATCGCGACGGCGATGGCATCTCGGGACGCGCCAATCGTGTCTGGTCCGTTGAAAATAAGCGTCCGATGCTCGGTCGTTTCGGTTGGAAGGCGGGTCAACCGACGGTGCTTCAGCAGTCCGCGGAAGCGTTTACGGGCGATATCGGCATCGGCAATTGGATGGCGCCTTATCCGTTCGGAGATTGTACACCGGCGCAGGAGTTCTGCCGTCAGGCGCCGCATGGCGGCATCGCGAAGACGCCGAATGAAGAGATCAATCGCCCGCTACTGAATCTCGTCGCCTTCTATGCGCGCAATCTCGCGGTCCCGGCGCGACGAGATCCGACGGCGCCTGATGTCGTCGCCGGCAAGGAAATTTTTAACACGATCGGCTGTGCGAGTTGCCATGTGCCCAGCCACGTGACGGGCAACGACTCGCCCGACCCACATCTGCGCAAGCAGCGTATCTGGCCTTATACCGATCTGCTGCTTCACGACATGGGCGATGGGCTTGCCGATGGTATGCCGGAAGGTGTCGCCAATGGCCGCGAGTGGCGCACCGCGCCGCTTTGGGGGATTGGGCTGACGGAGATCGTCAACGGCCACACGTTCTTTCTGCATGATGGTCGCGCACGCAACATCACCGAAGCTATCTTGTGGCACGGCGGCGAAGCACAGGCCGCCCGTGATGCATTCACGGCGCTGTCATCCGACGATCGCCGAAGGTTGGTCGAATTCGTCAATTCGCTTTGAGGGGCCTTGATGACTGCTGCACGTCTCATTTGGCAATTTGCGATCGTGGGTTTTGGGCTGGCGATATCAACGGTCCAGGCTTCCAGCTTCGAGACTGCCAAGCCGTTTGATCATGCCGGATTGGCCCGGCAGGTTGTCGAAAAGCATGTCGTGCCGGGTTATGAGAAGCTCGCGAGCGCGGCAAAAGGATTATCCCAAGCCATTGATCGGTATTGCGCGCAGCCATCACGCACGCTTCCCAAAAGTGTTGGAAAAGCCTTTGATGATTTCGTCGTGGCGTGGGGACGCGTCGAGCACATCAATTTCGGGCCGATTACAAAAGAAAACCGGCTAGAGCGAATCCTGTTCTTCCCCGACCGGCGCGGACTGGGCGGGAGGCAGGTCTCCAGGGCTTTGCAGACGCGCGATCCCGACGTCACGGATGTGCAGAAGCTGGCGTCCAAGAGCGTGGCGCTTCAAGGGCTCAGTGCCCTGGAAATCGTTTTGTTCCAGGATCGGGGTGGCAAACCCGAAGCGCCAGAGGCACAGGACCATCGCTGCCGTTTCGCCCTTGCCATTTCTGGTAATTTGCAGGCGCGATCTCAGGAAATTCTGAATGAATGGAAACAGGACGACGGATTTCGCCGTCTCCTTTTAAATCCGGGGCCGGATAATCCGCAGTTCTTCAAGCCGTCCGAAGTAACGCAGGTTCTCGCAAAGTCGTTGGATCAGGGGCTCGAACGCATCCGCGAGGAACGGATCGCGGGGCCGCTGGGATTCGGCAAGCAGAAACGAAGATTGCCGGCCGTGCTGGAGCGGAGCGGCCGCACATTCCGGCTGACGACAGCGAATATCGAGGGGCTGCGCGATCTTTATACGACTGGCGGCATGCCGCAGGCCATCATCGGGACTGGGCGCGCCAAAGGCGTCATTAATCTGCAGTCGAATGCAAAGCTGGTGCTCAGCGAGATCAATACGGCTCACGCTATTTCAAAGCGTCTGGTAGGTGTGCCCAAGCCGTTCGATGATCCGGATATTACCGTCCGCCTCATCTCAATGGGTTTCCCGCTGAAAAATGCACGAGCCCAACTCACGACCCTCATGGCGGCGACGGCGGGACTGACACTGGGATTCAATTCGTCCGATGGTGATTGATCGCAGAACGGTCTTGCTTGGCAGTTGCAGCCTTCTCGTGGGGGCTGGGGCTGCGTGGGCTGACAAGAAGGATACGGTTTTCTTTGCAGCGGCTCGGAAGGGGGCCGATGGTTCCTATTCGGCGGCGATTTTCACGGCTGATGGACGCGATGTCCGTGCTGTTCCCCTGCCGGACCGCGGGCATGATATCACCGTGTGCCCGGTGACACGGCGATGCGTGGCGTTCGCGCGCCGGCCGGGCAATTTCGCCATCGCGTTATCGGCGGATCGCGCCGCTCCTCCGATTTCTTTCTCGACGCCTGAGAATCGCCACTTCTACGGCCATGGCGTTTTTTCACGAGACGGGCGGCTTCTCTACGCGACGGAAAATGATTTAGAGAATGCACGCGGGATTATTGGCGTTTACGACGTCGCTGCGAATTTCAAACGCATCGGCGAGTTTCCCTCGTACGGCATTGGCCC
>JAFAFP010000271.1 GCA_023423415.1 Pseudomonadota bacterium
GGATGGCATCGCCATCCACGAAGACGTCAACGATCGAGCGACCTTCCAGCAAAGACTGCATGGCGCGCGACAGGCCGGTGATGTCGATGCCGAGATCGGACGCGCGCTCGCGGTCGATGGACACGGAGAGCTGCGCCTGATTGGGCTCGTTGTCGAAGCGCGGCGTATCGAACAGACCGCTCTCTTCCATCGAAAGCAACAGCTTCTGCGTCGCCTCCGTCAGCGCCGCGTAATTGCTGCCGACCATTGCCATCTGCAAGCCATTGCCGGCGCCGCGGATGCGAAGGCTGTTCGGCTGCATGGCATTGCCGCGCAAGGCCGGAACCTTGTTGGCGGCGGATGTGACGTCAGCGGCGATCTGGTTCTGCGTGCGCTCGCGGTCGGCCCAGGGAGCGAGCGTCAGTACCATGAAGCCAGTATTGGACGAGCCGTTCATGCCGGTGATGGAGTAGATGTTGCGGATTTCCCCGCTGTCGCGCAGCGGCTGCAGGTTTTCCTCGATACGTTGCAGCTGGTCGCGCGTATATTCGAGGCTCACGCCCTGCGGCGCGGTGACCCGCATCATGATAGAGGCGCGGTCCTCGCGCGGCGTCAGTTCGTTCTGGATCATGCCAAAGGCGATCCATGACAGCCCGGAAAAGATCACGGCAACGACGATGACGATCAGCGGGTTATTGAGGCAGGCGGACAGCGTCGATTTATACGTCGCAGCGAAAACATTGCCAAACCACGCAAGCGGCCCGGTCGGCTCCTTCAGCCCCTCCTTCAGCATGCGCGAGGCGAGCATCGGGCAGAGAGTCAAAGCCACGATGGATGACAGGCCCACCGCAAAGGCCAGCACGAAACCGAACTCGCGGAACAGGCCGCCAAGCTGGCCCGGCAGGAAGGAGAGCGGGATGAAGACGGCGGCTAGCGTCGCGGTCGTCGCTATGACGGCAAAAAAGACCTCCTGCGTGCCGAGAACGGCAGCCGCGCGCGGTCCCATGCCTTCCGCCCGGCGGCGTACGATGTTCTCCAGCACTACGATCGCATCGTCAACGACGAGGCCGGTCGCAAGCACGATGGCAAGCAACGTCAGAATATTGACCGAAAAGCCGACCATATAGATGGCGATGATCGTGCCGATCAGCGCAACCGGCATGGTGATCGCCGGAATGAGCGTCGCGCGCCAATCGCGCAGAAAGAGATAGAGTACCACAACGACGATGACCGCCGAAAGCCCGAGCGCGATCTCCACCTCATGCAGCGCACCCTCGATGAACACCGCATCGTCGCTGGTCACCACGATGCGCGTTCCCTCGGGCAGATTGGCCGACATCGTTTCGACCGCAGCCTTCACGCCGGTGGAAATGTTGAGCGTGTTGGACTGCGCCTGGCGAATGACGCCAAGACCAACGCCCTGTACGCCATTGGAGCGCAGCGACGTCGATTCGTCATCCGCGCCAAGCATGACGGTCGCGACGTCGCGAAGGCGGATATTGTCCTTGATGAGGAGATTGGAGAAGTCCTCGGGTTTCGTCAGGCTCGCCGTGGCGCGCACGACGATATCCTGCGTCGCGCTTTTCAGCGAACCCGCAGGCACATCGAGAGCGGCGCTGGCGAGTGCATTTGAAACATCGGTGACCGTCAGACCACGACTGGCAAGCGCCGCCTGATTGAGATCGACCCGGAAAACCTTTTCCTGATCGCCATAAAGCTCCACATCGGCGACACCATCGACAGCGGCGAGACGGTCGATAATTTCGTCATCCACCAGTTTGGTCAGGTCTTCCATGCTGAGCGTGGATGAGGTGACCGCAAGACGCATGATAGGCTGGCTGTCAGAATCCGCCTTGATGATCTGCGGCTCGTCGGCATCGTCAGGCAACTGGTTGGTCACACGGCCGATGGCATCGCGCACATCATTGGCCGCGACGGCCATATCGACGTTGTCCCCAAATTCCATCGTGACGCGGCTGGTGCCGAACTGCGAATTGGACGAGATGGATTTCACGCCACTGACGCGGGCAACCGCCCCTTCAATCGTCTGCGTCACTTCCTGGTCGATGGTCTCAGGCGCCGCCCCCTCATAGGTCGTCCTGACGCTGATCGTCGGCCTGTCGACATCCGGCAGTTCGCGCACCTCAACACCCACAAGGGCTGCAAGCCCGGCGACAACCAGAAGCGTGTTAAGGACGGCCGCAAGGATGGGCCGGCGCACGAAAAGCGCGGTAAAGGCAAGCTTGGAGTCCTGACCGGAGGGCGACTGCGTCATTGGCTGGCAACCTCCTCAGCCTTCGGCGCATTACCGATGCGGACAGCGCCGCCCTCCCTGACGCGCTGCAATCCTTCGATGACAACAGGCTCGCCTTCCGCCAGCTCGGCTTTCACCAGCACCGCGTCCGGGTTGCGCTGCACGATCTGCACCCGCACCTTGTTCGACTTGTTGTCTACGACACGCCAGACATAGGAGCCTTCCGCGTCCCACTGCACTGCCAGCGGATCGACGGAGGCATAGGTCTCGCCGGCAAATCGCATGGTAACGCCGAAGGACATGCCAGCCCTCAGCTCGTCCTTCTCATTGCCGAACTTCGCACGGATACGAATGGTGCGGCTCGCCTCATCCACGCGGTTGTCGACCGCCTCGACCTCGCCGGTGAAGGTTTCGCCGGGCCGCGAAATGGACGTAGCCTCAACCGGCATGCCGATCTTGATCGCCGTCGCAAAACGCTCCGGCGCCCAGAAATTGACGAGAATTTCGGACCGGTCATCAATGCTGACGATGGTGGACTGTGTCGTGACGTTATCACCGATATTGGCGGCAACGATGCCAGCAACGCCATTGATCGGCGCCACGATATCTCGCCGCTTCAAATTGAGCTCCGCGGTGCTGAGCGCAAGCTTTGCAGCTTCCTCCGCGATCTGCGCATCAAGCACGTCGAGGCGGGCGACGGATTTCAGGTTCTTGTAGGAATTGGATTTTTCGACGGCACTGCGCAGCGCGACCTGGGCCTTGTCCCGTTCGATCAATTGTTCGTCGTCATCCAGACGCGCCAATACCTGGCCCTTCACCACACGCTGTCCCGATGAGGTGCGGATTTCCGCAAGCGTGCCGGAGACCTGCGGCATAACCACGACCGACTGGATCGCCTGGCCATTGCCGATCGCGTTCAGACGATCGTTGACGACGCCTCGCTTCACCGGGGCCGTCACCACGAGCGTGGCGTTGGAATTGCGGCGCGCGCCGTTGCCGTTCTGGCCAGCCGATGGCCCTGCCGCCGCAACCTCAACGGCGCCGGGCGCCGGTTTTGCAAGTCCGACGCTGGCGAGCACATTGCGGGCCTCAGGCGAATAAAAGCCCCAGAGACAGAGCCCTGCCCCAACGACGGCCAGACTGACACCCACCTGTTTCCAGACCCGCATATAGTTCTCCGGTTGATCATCACAGCATAAATCGCCCCTTGAATCATAGACTTCGGGACGTCCGCAGTATTCCTGCTTGCCAGAAACGAGGCAACGCACAAATCCGTTTCTTACGTATTTGTAATTTGTAATGGATTTGCGGTGAAAGCGCGACCGCGACCAATATTATCGCAAATATTCTGAAGCCCGGTAATCTGTCCGGGAGGAAACGAGCCGGAGGAAGCCATGAGCACTGTCATGAAAACACAAAATCCAGAAGCCGATCCGCGTGTGAAAGCGGTCTTCGATGATATCCGGACCACCCGCAAACCGGATTTCATCAACAATATGTGGCTATATCTCGCCTTTGACCCCGATCTCCTGGAAAAGACATGGGCCGAGGTCAAGGCGGTGATGGCGACACCTTCGGCGCTCGACCCGCTCGTGAAGGAAATGCTTTACATTGCAGTGTCCGTCACCAATGGCTGCTCCTACTGTGCCCACTCCCACACCGCCGCCGCAAAAGCCAAGGGAATGACAAACGAACAGCATGCCGATCTGATGCGGGTGATCGCGCTTGCCGGCAAGACCAACCAGCTTGCGGTAGCCCTGCAAGTGCCCGTCGATGCCGCTTTTGATGCTGACCAGAGTGCATGAACCCGAAATAATGCCTGGAATAGGCGTTTTGAGCGGTGATACCGGAATAAAAGCAGAACGCGGTTCTGGCCTTTACATCCCGAATCACTACATTGGGCCGCATGAGCAACAGTTTTGACGATATGCCGTTCTTCGATGAGGAACCCGTGGCACCGCGCAGGGCGACGAACAATGCCCCGTCGGAAAACGGCGGTGGGCTTGGAATTGCCGCCCGCGCCATGGCCGCCCGTGATCAGACACGAGCCGCGCCAGATTATCTTTCCGGCCTCAACCCGGAACAGCGCGAAGCGGTTGAAACGCTTGACGGCCCGGTTCTCGTCCTCGCGGGCGCCGGCACCGGCAAGACCCGTGTTCTGACAACCCGCATCGCCCATATTCTCGCGACCGGCCGTGCCTATCCGAGCCAGATCCTCGCTGTGACCTTCACCAACAAGGCCGCACGCGAGATGAAGGAACGTATCGGAGTTCTCGTCGGCGG
The DNA here is from genome assembly GCA_023423415.1 of Pseudomonadota bacterium. Taxonomy (GTDB): domain Bacteria; phylum Pseudomonadota; class Alphaproteobacteria; order Rhizobiales; family Xanthobacteraceae; genus Pseudorhodoplanes. The sequence continues at coordinate 4,517 of JAFAFP010000271.1, forward strand.
CGCTGTCGAGGGCATGCCCTGGCTCGGCACCTTCCACTCCATCGGCGTCAAGCTTCTGCGCCGTCACGCCGAACTCGTCGGCCTGAAATCGGATTTCACCATTCTCGATACGGACGACGTGGTGCGGCTGATCAAGCAGCTCATCCAGGCCGAAGGTCTCGATGATAAGCGCTGGCCGGCCAAACAGTTCGCCGGCATGATCGACGGCTGGAAGAACAAGAGTCTGACGCCGCCGGATATTCCTGAAGGAGATAGCCGCGCCTTCGCAAACGGCAAGGGCCGCGAACTGTACACCGCCTATCAGAACCGGCTGAAAACGCTGAACGCCTGCGACTTCGGCGACCTGCTGCTGCACCCGATCAGCATCTTCCGCCGGAACACCGATATTCTAAAGGAGTATCACCAGAAGTTCCGATACATTCTGGTGGACGAATATCAGGACACCAACACGGCGCAATATATGTGGCTGCGGCTCTTGGCCCAGCGCGCCAAGGGCGAGCCGCAAAACGTCTGCTGTGTGGGTGACGACGACCAGTCGATCTATGGCTGGCGCGGCGCGGAAGTGGACAACATCCTGCGTTTCGACAAGGATTTCCCCGGGGCCAAGGTCATCAAGCTCGAACGCAATTATCGTTCAACCGAGCATATTCTCGGTGCAGCCGGCCATCTCATCGCCCATAATGAGGGCCGTCTCGGCAAGACGCTGTTTACCGAACGCAGCAGCCCTGACGACGAAAAGGTCGTGGTGCATGCGGCCTGGGATTCCGAGGAGGAAGCCCGCGCCGTCGGCGAAGAGATCGAGCAGCTTCAGCGCAAAGGTAACATGCTGAACGACATGGCGATCCTCGTCCGCGCCTCCTTCCAGATGCGCGAATTCGAAGACCGGTTCGTCACGCTCGGCCTCAATTACCGCGTCATCGGCGGTCCGCGCTTTTATGAGCGCCTCGAAATCCGCGATGCCATGGCCTATTTCCGCCTCGTCTGCCAGCCGGCTGACGATCTCGCCTTCGAGCGGATCGTCAACACACCGAAACGCGGTCTGGGCGACACAACGATCCGCAACCTGCACGACTATGCGCGCGCGCGTGACATTCCGATGCTGGCCGCCGCGGCCGACA
>JAFAFP010000274.1 GCA_023423415.1 Pseudomonadota bacterium
AGCGTCAGATGTTTATAAGAGACATAATTCAGGGCGGGCGAAAAAGACGACGATGGAGATGGCGCAGAAGAGAACGATCGACGCCACGACGGTGGCGAAGACTTCTTCCGCTGGGAAGCGTGAGAACAGATACGCCGAAAACACCACGCATGAGAAAATCGTGAAGGCGGACACGAGCGTATAGGCTGGATTGGGAGCAACCAGGGCGGTTACGAACAGCCAAATGACAAAAAAGAAGGACGGCAGATTGACCGGGTTGCGCAGCAGTCCGATCCAGCGCCGGGCATGGATCATGGAGACTGTTGCAACGGTGATCCACAGGCCGATCTTGATGAGCACCTGAAAGTCGACATCCTTGTCTTGATAGTCGCGAATGCGGAACACCGCGTGCATCAGGAAAGCTGCCAAGAACAAGTGAGCGAGTGTCGCAAACCTGTGGCCATGGACGACCCCCCAGATAAGCGCGAGCGCACCGAGCACCAGAGGGGCGGCAGCCACCGCAATCACACCTGAAGGCTCGAACACCGCAAGGCCTGCCGCGAGCACCGCAGCCCCAAGCAGTGAAAGGATAATGAAATGACTGTTCGTCAGCGTCATTTGGTGTTCCGCACCAGACGGATGATCGTGCCGCCGACGGCCAGCATCCAGCCGGCTGCGCAGGCCGCAATAGCGCCGGTTTCGAAGTAATAGATGGATAGTGGAACACTCAGTGTGACGGCGAGCACAGAGGCAAGACCGCGGATCTGAAAGTAGTTGCGGAAGTCGCGCCGCGCGTACACGAGAGATTCGAGTGGCATCGCCATGCCCATAAGGACGTAAACCGGCAACCAGGCGAGCAGAGCGCCTCCGACCCCGGCGAATTTCGATCCATAGGCAAACGCCACGAGCTGATTGGCGAATAGGCCCGCGGTCACGCAATATACGAGGCTGATCACGGCATAAAAGGCGGCGCAGTTCAGCGTAAACACAAGCGTGTCGCGTGTGTCAGGTTGGCGCGCAACCTTTGCGAACACCGATTTATCGGCGATATCCAGTCCGCGCATGATGATCTGCAACGGCTGCATCAGGCTCCGGGTAGCGACAAATACTGCGGCGTGGATGGGAGCTGCCATCGCGCCGAGCAGCAGCAGCGGCAGATGATTGTATCCGCTATAGGTCAATGTGGCCGCCGCGGACCATCCGCCATAGCGCAGCAGGTCGTGACGCAGCAGATGCTTTCCGCGAGACCAGGCTGGAGTTCCTGCCGTCGCCATGAGTGCGATGGCGTGGAGCACCATTGCGCCGCCCAAAATCAGGAGGAGCGTTTCATAGTCAATGAGGTGCAGAAGGGCGGCGCCGGCGAGCCCCAGAGAGACGATACCGTACCAGGCAGCGCTGAGAAGCAGAAATCCGGCTCGCCCGGTCTTGATCAGAAAGGCTCTGGAAAATTCGAGTTGCAGGTAAACGACAAGGCTGACCACACTGGCGAGAACAATCAGATGGCCGTATCGTGGCATCGACACGAAGAATGTACCGCCTGCGACAAGCAGGCCCGTAACGAGTACCGCCAACAAGACAATGTACTGCTCAGCAAGGATGGCCCGGTGGCGCCGGGCGACCCTGCTGTCTGGCTGCAGCGTTAGCGGAATGGTGACTGTGTGACGCTGCAGGCCCTGCACCATCAGTCCAATCGAGAGGCCGATACCGAAGGCGGCGAACTCCTCGGCGGAATACGCACGTCCAATCGCGAGAGTCAGAGCGAAGTTTGTCAGCGAGACGACGATCTGGTCGCCGATAGCTGCAAGCTTGGTGACAGAGAAGCGCGATCGCCGAGCAGGCTCGGGCGCGACGATCGGCACATCATTCACCACTATACCCATCTACAAGCTGCAATCGCCATTGCCGTTAGTCAGCGCGCGAGGCTTCCGGCACAGGAATATCTTCTCGCCGCGTGTTAGTCCGTGCCGCGATACAAACGGCTCGACCGCCGTGTACTCCTCTACCGCGAATCCCGGAGCCGCCAGCCGCTGTCGAGCGTCGTTACCAAAGAAGCGGATGTGATCGTGCTGGCCAAAATGCAGTAGCCGGTCGTCGGGGCCCGACTTCTCGATATTCTCGTATGTCGCCTGCCAACCCTCCACAATGGGGAACATTGCGATGAGCAGGCCGTCCGGTTTGAGGATCCGATATAGCTCGGAGATAGCGGCGTTGTCGTTGACGTGTTCCAAAACGTGAAGACAGATCACGACATCAAAGGAATTGTTTTCAATCGTGAGTGATTCGATATTCTCCTTGCGGTCAACACCCTCAGCGAACAGGTCCGCGGTAACATACGACTTGGGCGAACGCTGCTTCACCAGCTTTCGTACCGCTTCTTCCGGCGCGAAATGAAGGACCGATTTTTCGGAAAAGAAGTTGTTGGTCTGGTCTGCGAGATAGAGAAGTCGATGGCGTTCAAGAGAGCCGCATTGAGGGCAGTAGATGTCGCAAATGTAAGGGTATCCGTAACCGAGGAACTTTCCATGGTAATTGCAGAGGGGGCATTCTCTCGGGAACTTTCCGAAGGCATATCGTACCGATCGCGACAGGAACTTCAGCGAGCGAATATACGTTCGCAGCATTCAATGATCTCCAGTGTGAGTATGATAAATCGCCAGTCGGCAATCGGGTACAGAATTGAAGAGCTGAATGGCGAAAGTGCGTCAAAGATCGGTAGATAAGATGACGCTGTGATGTGAAGGAATGATTGCGGAGAGCAATAGGTAACGTCGGACCATTGAAGCGAGTTGTTTTTTCGCGAATTAGTGCGCGTGACATCAAGTGGTCGAAGTCATCTGTGATGATCAACATTCGTCAAGAAGTGTCGTGAATCGATCAGAGACGGAGTTGATTGTCATTGCGTCTTTTACGATCTGAGGAATACCGCCACGATCGTCTTGACCGCTTGGTGCTCGTGTGTCTGGGTATTATCATCTTTACGTTGCCGACCGTGCCCGTATCCGCATTCGAAATGCATCGTGCGATCAATATCGCGCAGTGGTTTACATGGCCGCGATATGAGCCCGCTCCCAGTACGGGCATTGCTTGGCCGCCCTACAAAGAGACGCCCAGGCCGCCCGATCTGAATGAGCTTCGCCGTTTGAAGAAAGCCGGTTTCGATACGATACGTCTTCCGGTCGATCCGGCGCCATTCATCGTGTTCGAAGGCGACCGCAAGAAGATAGTGTATCAGCGCCTGACCGATGCCATTGATCGTATTCAGGCAGTCGGAATGAACGTCATTGTCGATCTTCATCCGAACAGTCGCCATCCGGTTTGGGGGCAGCACGCTATGGTGAAGGGTGTCGGTACGCCAGCCTTCGATAAATTCTCCGATCTCGTCGAGGATATGGCGCGCCGTCTTGCGCCGCGGCATCGAAACGTGGCTTTAGAGCTCATCAATGAGCCGCGGCTGAAATGCAAAGGTGATCAACAACAGCAATGGGAAGTCCTGGCCAAGGCGCTCATCGAGCGTGCACGAAAGGGATCGCCTGATCTGAAACTGGTCTTAACTGGTGCATGTGTCTCGTCATTCGAGGGGCTTCTGGCGCTCGATCCGAAGAAGTTCGGTGACGACAAGATCATTTATACGTTCCACTTTTATGACCCGTTCAGTTTCACGCACCAGGGCGCCCAGTTCATCCCCTGGCCCGACAAGTATCTAGATGAAGTGCCTTGGCCGGCAAGTGAGCGGCCGATCGGTCAGCCCTTAGCAAAGACGCTTCAACGCGTCGCTGAGGCCAATCTGGATCTGTTTAATCGTGAAAAGGCATCGATTGGAGCGCAGGCGAACCTTAGGAAGTTTTATGCTAGCAAGGCGGACCGCGAACTTATCCGCGAGCGATTCGCGCGTGTTGCGGACTGGGCCAAGGAGCATGGCGTTGAGCCTGCTCGCATCCTGATCGGAGAGTTCGGCGTTTTGAAAAAGCGATCCGGCTTGCCGGGTGCTTTGTGCGAGGACCGGGACCGGTGGTTGCGCGATGTCCGGTTGAGCGCAGAGGAGTTTGGCTTCGTGTGGGCTTACTTCAACTTTGACGGCCCGTTCGCGCTGGTCACCGACGACAAGGAGCGCAGGTTCGATCCGTCGATCCTTGCCGCATTGGGCCTCGGAAAAGATCCCGGCCGGTGCCGGGATTAAATCGGGCCAGGGCTCGTGTTCTAACGTGGGCCATCGCGCGTGACCGTCTGTTTCACCTCGAAGCCTTCGAATTTGGGGTGGGCGAGATAAAGCAAGCCCGTCGTTTCATTACCGGCGCGAGCGTGGGCCTTGCGAAATTCCTCCGAGCGTGTCCACGCCTCGAAGGCGCTTCGGTTCTGCCAGATCGTATGCGATGCGTAGAGTGTGTGATCGTCTGCTTCCGGACCTTTGAGCAGATGAAATTCGACGAAGCCTGGCACCCGCTCAAGATGCGTTTCGCGGCTCGTCCAGACATGCTCGAAATCCCTTTCAGACCCTTTCCTGACCTGAAAACGGTTCATGGCGATGAACATCACGCTGTTCTCCTGTCCGTGCGCGCCCATTGCGCTCTGATCGTAGGGTGAGATAGTAGCATCATCGCACGCCATGCAAGATCGCAGGTGATTGATGAAAATGCCGCTGACTGGCGGCTGCCAATGCGGGCAGCTGCGCTACGAAATTCGGGCCGAGCCATTGTCGGTGTATCTGTGTCATTGCACTGAATGCCAGCGCCAATCAGCCAGTGCGTTCGGTATGTCTGTGATGGTGCCGCGGGAAGCCTTTGTGTACACGGCGGGCACCCCGCAAAAATGGGACCGGACGGCCGATAGTGGCCGCATTATCGCTGCCGATTTTTGCAAGGTCTGTGGCGTTCGGCCGGTGCATCACCCGCAGGCCAACGACAAGGTCTCGATCCTGAAGCCGGGGACGCTCGACGATACGAGCTGGTTACACCCCGTCGGTCACATCTGGACCAAAAGTGCTCAGCCTTGGGTCGCTATCCCGCGTGCTAGTATCATCCACGAAGGGCATCCGGCTGATCTCGGGCCTTTGATTGAAGCCTGGGCGCGGCACAGACAATCGATGCAGGGTTAGAAGCGCCTTTACTCGGCAACGAGTGCCAAAGCTCGCACGGGGCTACCGCTGCCATTCAGAATCTTCAGCGGTGCCGCGACAATGATCGCTCCCGTAGGCGGCAAAAGATCGAGATTGGTGAGACACTGCAGGCCGAGACGGCCGTTGCCATGCATGATCGAATGACATGGATAAGGCGGACGGAAATGCGCAGCCTGTCCGGCGTCGGTACCGATGGTTTCCGAACCGAAGCCGATCACCTGACGTTCATGAACAAGAAATTCCACCGCGGTAATGTCCGGTCCGGGTGAGTGTTGTCCGGCCGCATCGAAATTCTGATAGGCGACCGGATCGGTCCGTTTCGACCAGTCCGTTCGCATGAGCAGCCACGAACCTGCAGGGATGCGACCGTGTTGCTTTTCCCAGTGCTTGAGCTGGTCAGCCGTCAGTAGAAAATCTGCATCTTCTTGTGTCTCCGCCGAGCAATTGATGACGCATGCTGGCGCAACAAATGTCTGTACGGGAAGGGAGTCCGTTGCGTTGTTCGGCAGATGTCGACCCGTGATCCAGTGAATAGGTGCATCGAAATGCGTGCCGGTGTGTTCGCCGAACGAAATGTTGTTCCAGTACCACGCCGGACCGTGGTCGTCGTATTTTGAAATTTCCTCGATCCTGAATGGCGCGCATTGGTCGAATTCCGGCGGGAGCACGATCTGCGGAAACTGCGATGTTAGCGTTTGAGACAGGTCGATAACGCGCAGGCGCTGTGCAGCTAGTGCCTCCGTCATGTCGCGGAGGATAGTCGCGGGTGTTTCGGTCGCGCTCATTGGTCCCACATTTCGCGCTCGAGCACCTTTGCGCTTTCCCGCCATTTCTTGAAAAGGTCCTGGGCGACGTCGCCCGGATAGATGTCCTCGACGCCATCCTGCAGCGCCTTGACGATGGATTTCGCCAGAGCGGAGGGTGCAAGCTTCGGCGGCGGAACGAGCTGTGTCCATTCATCGTCAAGCGGTCCGGGGAAGACATTCACCACCCGTATGCCGGCGTGGCGCATCTCCGCCCGTAGTGTTTGCGAGAGCGACAATGCTGCGGCTTTTGAGGCAGAGAATGTGCCCTGCGACGGCAGCGACGAGAGTGCATAAATCGACAGAATATTGACCCAGGCTGTCGACGGCACACTGCTGTCGGCTGCGCGTGCCCGCATTGCTGGGCCGAAGCTCTGCGCAAGCCGCATCAAACCGAGATAGTTGATCTCCATTTCGGCGCGCGCGGTTTCGGTGCCCTGACGATCAGAAGTGCCGGTGCTACGATGGAATTCGGCGTTGTTAATAAGGATATCGACTTTTGCGCCGATGGATCCGGCAAGATCCTGAACCGAGCGGTTGTCGGTCAGATCAAGCGGTACGACGGTCACGTTCGGCAAGTTGGTTATCGCATCGAAGCCGGGCGGGAGCTTCCACGGCTCTGCGACGCCCGCCCAGATCATGTCGACGCCCGCGTCCGAGAGCGTCTTGCACAACGCGCGACCGGTCGCGCTCTTGGCATCGGTGATGAGGACTTTCCTGAACTTCGGATCAGAGGTCATCTCACGCAGTATCCTGTCATCAGCCATATGGGGAGTATCGGTTGCGGGAAGGGCGATAAATGCGGCTTTTCCGGCCTTATCGAGGTGGGCGCGGAGGCGGACGGGGGCGGTGGCGGGCGGGCAGTCGCCGTGCAAAAGCGCCAGAACAGTCACATTTTCCTTGAGACGAACAAGTCCCAGCCGCAATGGCACGAGGTGTCGAAAATAGAGCTCGTTGCTGTGATGCAGCAGCGTGTCGGAAATCAATTCGCCGTCGCCGCTGACCGGCTTCCATAAAAGGCGCACCGACAGACATGTTGTGCATGCGTCGCGCGGTGGATACTGGATCTGCCCGCAATCGTGACATTCCTGCAGTTCGAACCGGCCCTCGGCGACGGCGGCCGTCAGATGCAGCGCGGCGCGGCTACGGGTGCCGGGCGGCAGCGTCGGCAGCCGTAAGGGTATGATCGGATTGCGTTTTTGCGGGCGTTTCAGGGCGTCGGTCATTGGTTATGCACGCCCCACAATGGCCGCGCCGGTACACAGGCCGCGGTCGTAATTGATCATCCCGAAGCCACTCACAAGTCCATGTTTTGCTTCAGGAATTTGGGTCTTTCCGGCCTGGCCGGTGACTTGCCGGATGGCCTGGACGAGCCCGAGGAAACCGCCCGCGGCGCCAGCCTGTCCGACCGACAATTGGCCGCCCGAGGTGTTGAACGGGAACGTGCCATCGATCGAAAAAGTGTTGTTGCGGATGAAGTTAGGCGCTTCGCCCTGGCCACAGAAGCCAAGCCCTTCGATCTGCAGACAGTTGATCACCGGATAGTCGTCGTAAGCCTCGAAGAAATCCACGTCCTCCGGCCCGAGCCCGGCCTGAGCATAAAGATCATCGCAATCGAGCGCCCATCCTCCGCGCTCCTGAATCGGATCGTCTGGAAAAGCATTGTGCCGTTCGATGGTGCCGAGGATCCGTGCATAGGGCAGGCCGAGTTGCTTCGCCTGATCCTCCAGCATCACCAGGAAGCCTTCCGCGCCGGCGCACGGCATCACGCAATCGAACAGCTTCAGCGGATCGGCGATCGGTCGCGCGTTGAGATACTCGTCGAGCGTCAGCGGTTTTCTGAACAGCGCATGCGGAAAGCGAAGCGCATTGTCGCGCTGCGCCACGCATAGCTTGCCGAAATCCTCCGCCTGCGCGCCATACTTGCGCATGTAATGCGAGGTCAGAAACGCGAAGCTGGCATTGGGGCCGCCCGATCCGAACGGATACACCGCATCGCGCGCGAAGCGTGAGAAATTCGCAAGGCTATGTCGGAAGGAGTCGACGTGATTGGTATCGCCGGCAACGCAGGCGACGACATTCGCATCGCCATTCTGCACGGCGCGGGCCGCGCGCCGCAGCGCGATCACACCACTGGCGCCGCCAAACGGCAGGTGATCGAGCCACCGCGGACTGAACCCGAGATGCTGCGTCAGCCCGACGGCCGTGTCGGGAAACAGCGTGAAACTTGAAACACCAAGACCGTCGATCTGGTCTTTCTTCAGCCCGGATGACTTTAACAGCGCCGCAAGCGCACGCGCCAGAAACCAGTGCGCGTCCCGGTCAGAATAGCGGACGTAAGGGATTGTCACCGGCGAGACGATGACAACGCCGTCATATCGCGTGCGCGTACGAGTCATGCGACCGGCGTTCCGTCGGAATTTCTGATCAGCATGACAATCTTTCCGCGCACGTGTCCCGTCTCCGACAGTTCATGGGCGCGCGCAAACTCGGTGATCGGCAATGTCTTGTCCACCGCAGGGCGCAGTTCACCGGTTTCGACCATCGCCAACAGCGATTCCAGGATCGCCGGCTTTGGCAGGATTGGCGCAATCTTCACCGTGACGCCAAATTCAGCGCTGCGATCGACAAAAGGTTCGGCATTCAGACAGACCATCAGGCCGCCGCGCTTGAGCACGTGATAGCTGCGTTGATGCACATCGCCGCCCATGAGGTCCAGCACCACATCGACATCGCTGATTTGCGCTTCGAACGGTCCCTGATCGTAAGCGATGACTTTTGCGCCAAGCGAGGCCACAAAATCAGCATTGCGTTGCGAGCAGGTGGCGAACACCTCCGCGCCGCGCGCGCGCGCGATCTGGATCGCGAAGGTGCCGACGCCACCCGCGCCCGCATGCACCAGAACACGCATGCCCTTCGAGACATTGGCAATGTCAACCAGCGGAATCCATGCACTCGTACCGGCGAGTGGCAGAGCGGCCGCATCAACAAAGGAGATATTGTCCGGCATCACCGCGAGGTTGCCCACGGGAAGGGCAATCTGCTCGGCCCATGTTCCCTGGCCGCGCGGTGCAAAGAACACCACGCGCTTGCCGACCAGCGCCGGATCGACATTGCTGCCGGCTGCACGAACGATGCCCGAACCATCGCGGCCTGTCGTCGCGGGAAAGGTGAGTGGGAAGTTTGCGGCGACCAGTCCGGACCGCACTTTCCAATCCACCGGATTGAGGCTGGCGGCGTGAACATCAACCAGAACGTCATCAGCGCCCGTGTGCGGCTCAGGCGCATTTCGCAGGTGCAGCATGCTAGGAGCGCCGTAGGCATCGAACTGAACCGCACGCATGCAGACATGATCCTTGTGGTTGGAGCCGAAGCGGAGGCTTGACGGGCCAACAATAAAATACAGTATACTATTTCAAGCAAGGCTGGATTCCGGGGCGTCCAGACCTTTACGTTTATCGGCGGAGTACGTGATGCGTAGTGAGCCTGAGCCCTGTGCCGTGGCAAAGTGTACGAACAGACCTCACCATGAGGCGCGAGCGCTACACCCGGCGGTCCACAGCTAGGCACGCAATTTGCAAAACCTTACGCATCGATCCGGCGGCTAAACCGCATGCATCAGCCATAGCCACCCAATAAGTCTGGAGAGGGAAAATATGAGTAAGATCAATGAACTGACCAAACGTGAGTTTGTGTCGCTGATGCTGGGACTGCCGGCGACGGCATTTCTTCCGAAGATGGCCGGCGCACAATCCGCGGACACCCTGAACATTGCCTTCATGGCAGACATTCAGAGCTGGGATCCGACGTCAGTGACATTCCCGGTCGGTCAGTCGATCTACAAATGTGTTTTCGATTCACCGCTGCATTATTCGTCGGACCAGAAGTTGCAGCCGCGCCAGATCGTTTCGCGCAAGTGGCTGGACGATAACTCGACGCGGCTCGAGATCACGCTGCGTGACGATATTTTCTTCCACGACGGTTCGAAGCTGACGACGGAAGACGTGAAATACAGCTGGGTCACCCGGCCGCATAAGGACAAGAAGCTGGCCGTTGCCGGTCTCCTTCAGGACCTGAAGGACGTTGAGATCCTTTCTCCGACAAAGGCCGTGCTGGTTTATTCCAAGCCGTCGCCGTCCGCCGAGTTCTATCTGGGCTTCCTCACGGTCTACATTCTGCCGAAGGCCTATCACGAGAAGGTGGGCGACGAGGGCTTCGTCGCAAAGCCGATCGGCGCCGGTCCCTACAAGCTGGTCGATTATCAGCGCGGGTCGCGCATCGTGCTCGAGGCGTTCGACAAGTATTGGGGCGGTGTGCCGTCGATCAAGAACGTGACCTTCCAGGCCTTGCCGGAAGCGTCGACGCGCGTGGCGGCGATTGAATCGGGTCGTGTGGACGTTGCGGTGCAGTTGCCGTTCCGCGAAGCGGTGCGCCTGCAAAGCAAGCCGGAGCTTTCGGTCAATCTGTTCCCGCAGGCCGAGATCTACATGCTGCAGATTCCGAGCTATGTAGACACGTTCCAGAACAAGGACGTCCGCAATGCGCTGCACATGGCCATCGACAAGGCGGCATTGGCCAAGGCTTTCTTCAACAACGTGGCGAAGCCCTTGCAGGTGCTGGCGACGCCGGGCTCCAGCGGCGACGTGCCGGGCTACAAAGTCCCGTTCGACCGCAAGCGCGCGACCGAGTTGATGGAGAAGGCCGGTTTCAGCAAGGCGAAGCCGCTGCAGATGACCTTCCTGACCACCAACGGCACCTTCCCGAACGACTACGAGATGGCGCAGGCGATTGCCGCCATGTGGCGTCAGATCGGCGTGGACGTGAAGATCGAGGAAACGACCGTTGCGAAGTATCTCGAGCTGAACCACTCCGCCAAACTGCCGGGCATCATGCTGTATAGCTGGGCCAATGCGACCGGCGATCCGGAAAACTATTCCGGCCGCATCCTCAATCCGGCTCTGCGTTTCTCGGCGTGGAAAGAGCCGGCGAATGGCGAGCGGATCGCAAAGCTGTTCGCGATGAAGCTCGGTGAGGAGCGCTTGGAAGGTTATCGGTCGCTCGCCAAGGATGCGTCCGAGAATTCCTGGAGCATCCCGCTGCTGCAGCCCGCAGCCAATATCGTGACCAAGAAGACGGTCGATCTGCCGGCCTATTCGCAGGGCTATGTCCTGCCGGCGGAAGCGAAGCGGAAGGCGTAAGGCCACGTCTTGATATGTGTCGTCATTCCGGGGCGCGGGCATAAGGCCCGCGAACCGGGAATCCAGAGACGATCTCCGAGTATTTGGCTGGATTCCGGGTCCGCGCATTCATCCAAGTCGGCTGTTGCCGACTTGGATCATGGTTCAGCCGATCTCGGGTAAACCCGAGATCGGGCGCGCGGCCTGGAATGACCAATCTTCAAAGGCCCTGCCTTTGCAGGGGCGACGGATAGATGTTCAAAGCTCTGATCAATGTCGCGGCAAGACGCTTTGCGGGAGCGATCCCGACGGTGCTCTTGCTATCGATCGTGGTGTTCTTCGTGCTGCGAGCGTTGCCGGCCGATCCGCTGGCCATGCTGTTGCCGCCGAATGCCACGCAGGCCGATGCCGAAGTCGTAAGGAAGGCGCTCGGTCTCGATCGCTCGATCGTCGTTCAATATCTCATCTGGTTGCGCGACGCGCTGCATGGCGATCTCGGCAGCTCGATTTCATTCCGGGAGCCGGTGACACGGCTGCTCGCCAACGCCCTGCCGGCGACGCTGGAATTGTCGTTCTTCGGGTTGGCGCTGGCGCTGATCATCAGCATTCCTGGCGGCCTTCTGCTCTATGGCACCCGCGGCACCATCATCGAGAGCATTCTCGACGTGCTGGTGGTCTGCATGCTGTCGATCCCGTCGTTCCTGTGGGCGATCTTCCTCATGCTTGGCTTCGGCGTCATGCTGGGGTGGCTGCCGTTTTCAGGGCGGGTGGATTCCGGCATCGTGATTCCAGCCGGCGGCACCGGATTCCTGCTGATCGACTACATCACCACATTCCAGTTGGGTTACTGGAGGAACGCGCTCTCGCACCTCATTCTCCCTGGCCTGGCGCTGGCGCTGGGTTTCAGTCCGCTGGTCATTCGGGTGTTGCGCTCATCGCTGCTGGAAGCGTCCGACGACCATTACGTCGCGGTGGCGCGTCAGCGCGGCCTGACCGAGCGGCAGATCATCCTCAAGCACATGCTGCGGAATTCCGCATTGCCGACCATCACGCTGATCGGCGCGCAATTCGGCTTTCTGTTCGGCGGCACGTTGCTGGTCGAAACGATCTTCTCCTATCCCGGCATCGGCAATCTGATGGTGCAGGCGGTGCGTAATCATGACCTGCCGCTCATTCAGGGGATCGCACTCGTGTTCTGCGTGATCACGCTGCTGATCAACACGATTGTCGATGTGCTCTATGTCGTCCTTAATCCCAAACTCCGGCGGGCATGACATGCAGGACACCGTGTCAACGCCTGTGTCCGTGGTGACGCTCAAGCCGGCGCCGAAAGCACTATCGCCGGTCAGGGAGGCACTTCGCGGGGCCGCTCATTCACCGAAGGTGATTATCGGTTCGATCGTCGTGTTGATCATGATGATCTGCGCGTTGTTTGCGCCCCAGATCGCGCCGAACGATCCGGCCAATCAGGATCTGCTGAACATGCTGCTGCCGCCGATGTGGGCGGCGGACGGTTCATCCCAATATCCGTTCGGGACGGATAGTCTTGGCCGATGCATCCTGTCGCAGATGATTTACGGCGCGCGGGTTGCGCTGTTTGTCGGATTTTTCGCCGCCATCGGCGCGATGCTGCTGGGGACGACGCTGGCGCTGCTCGCAGGCTATTTCGGCGGATGGATCGATCGCGTTATCAGCCATTTCGTCGATCTGTGGATGTCGCTCCCGCCGGTGGTTTTGTCGCTGACGCTGATGGTCGGCTTCGGCACCGGCGTCGGCAATGTGATCCTGTCGATTGTGCTGGTGGACTGGACGCGGTTCTGCCGCGTGGTGCGGTCCGAAGTGATCGTGGTTCGGCGCAAGGATTTCGTGTCGGCGGCGCAGCTCTTGGGCTTCGGCAATCTTCGCATCATCCTGCGCGAGATCCTGCCCAGCGTTGCACCGCTGATCATCACGCTGTTCACGCTGCAGGTCGGTATCGGCGTGATCGTGGAAGCGATCTTGAGCTTCGTCGGCCTCAGCGTGCCGGCGGATGTGCCGGCCTGGGGCATGATGATCGCCGGCGCCCGCAACTACATGTATCAGGCGCCGTGGGGCATGATCCTGCCGATCCTGGCGATCTTCGTCACCGTGCTGGGGTTCAACCTGCTTGGCGAAGGCCTGCGAGTGTCGCTCGATCCGCGTCTGCGAAAGCGGAGCGTGTGACATGAGCGTGTTGTCCTTCCACAAGGTGACGGTCACGGCTCGCATTGGCGGCCGCAACATCGACGTGCTGCGCGATCTGTCTTTCGATCTGGGGCAGGATGAGATCATTGGCCTTGTCGGCGAATCCGGCGCCGGCAAGAGCATGATCGGCCGCACTGTATCGGGGCTGCTGCCCGATAATTTTTCGGTCTCGTCGGGCGATATCCGTTTCGATGGCAAAAGCCTGCTGTCGCTCGGCAAGGCGGAACGCCGTGCTTTGCTGGGGCGCAAGATTGCGTTCATCCCGCAGGAGCCGCTGAGCGCGCTCAATCCGGTGCGCACCATCGGCGCGCAATTTGGCGAGCATCTGAAGCATATCGGCATCGAGAAGTCGCGCCGCCGCGCGCTGATGCTCGAGCGGCTGAAACAGGTGCAGCTTCGCAATGCCGAGGAAGCGCTGTTGCGCTATCCGCATGAATTGTCGGGCGGACAGTGCCAGCGCGTGCTGATCGCGATGGCGTTTGCCGGCGAGCCTGAGCTTGTGGTCGCCGATGAGCCAACCACGGCGCTCGATGTGATGACGCAGGCCGGGATCGTGCGGCTGATCGCCGAGCAGCAGAAAGCGCATCATACGGCGCTGCTGTTCATCACCCATGATCTGCGGCTGGCGGGTCATGTCTGCCGCAATGTCGGCGTGATGTATGCCGGCGACATGGTCGAATACGGACCGGCGGCGGCGGTGCTGAAGGCGCCGTCGCACCCCTATACGAAGAGCTTGCTGGCCGCGATTCCGGAATTGACCGGGCCGCGCCGGGTGCTGCCGGCCTTGTCGGACAACATGCCGGGCATCGGCAGCTTTGCCGATCTGCCGGGTTGCCGGTTCGCGCCGCGCTGTGTGGTCAAGGATCCGTCCTGCGCCAATACGCGGCTGCCGCCGCGCGAGATCGGGGCGGGGCACTGGGTGCGTTGCGCCGAGCGTTGCGCGGCCGGTGTGTCGGCGGAGGCGGGCGCGCTGCTCGACCTGCCGGGGGTCGGCAAGGACAACGGCAAGCCGGCGGTCCAATTCGAGAAGGTGCGGCTGAGCTATCAATCCTCGCGCGGCTTCCTCGGACTGCAGCGCGCGCGCTTCGATGCAGTGAAGGCGGCCACCTTTTCGATCCGCGAGGGCGAGATTCTCGGCGTCGTCGGCGAGAGCGGCAGCGGCAAGACCTCGATCGGCCGGCTGATCGTCGGGCTCGAACAGCCGAGCGCGGGAAGCATCAGCATCGACGGCGAGGATTACGTGCAGGACGGCCGCATCATCCATCTGACGCGGCGTGATACGCAACTGATCTTCCAGGATCCGCAATCGTCGCTCAATCCGCGCCGCAGCGTGCTGCGGCTGCTGACGCAGGCGCTGGAGACCGGTGAAAGCTACAAGCCGGAAAACGCGCGGCGTCCGTTCGCGGAAAATCTTCTGAAGGATATCGGTCTGCCGCCGGATTGCCTCGACCGTTTCCCGTCGCAATTGTCTGGCGGGCAACGCCAGCGGGTGAATATCGGCCGCGCGCTGGGCGCCAAACCCAAGCTCGTGGTCGCCGACGAGATCGTCTCCGGTCTCGATGTGTCGGTGCAGGCGCATATCCTCAACTGCCTGCTCGATCTCAATCGCCGTCACGGGCTGACCATGGTGTTCATCAGCCACGATCTCGCGGTGGTGCGGTATCTGTGTTCGCGCATCCTGATGATGCATGCCGGCGAGATCGTGGAGGAGGGCGAGACCGAAGCCGTGTTCTCCAACCCGCAACATCCTTACACCAAGGCGCTGCTGGACGCCGTTCCGCCCGACAATACCGATCAGCCCTGGCCGCCGGTTCTGCAGTAGAGGACAAAGCGATGAGCATTTCCTCGACCAAAGCCAAACCGGCCCCGAAACCGCAAGCCAAACCCGCACCAGGCAAGGTGCTGAAAGCGGTGAGCCTGCGCGAGCAGGTCTACGATCATCTGCGTCAGCGCATCCATACCGGTGAGCTCACCTTTGATGATCGGCTGGTCGATGTCGATATCGCCACCGAATTCGGCGTCTCGCGGATGCCGGTGCGCGAAGCGCTGATGCAGCTCGTGCATGACGGCATGATCGAAAGCACGACGCGCGGCTTCGTGCTGCGGCGCTACAGCGATCAGGAGATCGCGGAAATTTTCGAAATCCGGCGATTGCTGGAGCCGGCGGCAGCCATGATCGCCGCGAAGAATATGACCGACATTGCGCTTGAGAAAATGGACGGTGCGATCGCAGCCGGCATCAAGGCCAGCAAGGCGAACGACTTCACCGCATTCGTGATCGCCAACGCAGCGTTTCGCGGGGCCTGGCTGGCGCAGGTGCCCAATACGCAACTGGTCGCGGCGCTCGCGCGCTACATCGATCATGTGCAGGTCATCCGCCTCGTGACGCTCTCGCAGCGGACGGTGCGGGAGGACGTGCTGGAGCGATTGCGTGCAATCCATGATGCGTTCCACGCAGGCAAAGCGGACCGCGTGAGCACGCTGTTCAAGCAGCACGTGGACGCCGCGGTGCTGGCCTACAAAACCTATCGGAAGCCGTGAGCCGGGCCATGACCTTGATTGACATGGAAAACCCCACCTCCTAATCTGAATACTGTATACTGTTTACGGATGGAGCTGGATATGCCGCCCGTTATCAACCCGATGTCGGACCCCGCCAATGAGGGCTTCAAGCTCGGGGTTTTCTCCGCCAATGCCGATCGTGGCCTGACCTTCACCACGGTCCCTGAAGCCTGGAAGGCGGAGTGGGACGATATTGCCGCCGCAGCGCAAATTGCCGATCGCGCCGGCATGGATTTCTTCCTGCCAATCGCCCGCTGGCGCGGTTACGGCGGCTCGACCAATGTGCGCGAATGGTCGTTCGAAACCTTCACCTGGGCGGCCGGCCTTGCGGCGACGACCGAACGCATCGCGCTGTTCATGACCGTGCATGTGCCGCTGCTGCATCCGCTCTACGCGGCGAAGGCGCTGGCGACGGTGGATCACATCAGTCACGGCCGCGCCGGCCTCAACATCGTCTGCGGCTGGAATCCGGACGAGTTCGACATGTTCGGCGTTACGCTGGTGAAGGACGCCTATGTGCAGGCGAAGGAATGGATCGATGTGATCGTCCAGACCTACAACAGCGACAAGCCGATCGATTTCGACGGCGTGCATTACAAGCTAAAGGGCGCTGTCAGCCGCCCGGCATCGATCCAGCGGCCGCGGCCGGTGACGATGAACGCGGCCTTCGGCCCTCCCGGTCGCGACTTCGCCGCGCAGAATTGCGATCACCTGTTCACGAGCTTTACCGATCTTGAGGTCGGCAAGGGGCATATCGCTGATATCAAGGGCCGCGCCGAGAAATTCGGACGCGAGGTTGGCGTGTTCACGATTGGCCACGTCGTGTGCCGGCCGACGCAGGCGGAAGCCGAGGATTATTACGATTACTACTCGCGGCAGAATATCGACGAGGAAGCTGTCGCCTATCACATGCAACAGAAGAAGAACTTCAGCCACAGTCACGAGGACGAAGCGTTCAAGCAATACAAGCAGCGCTTCTCGGCCGGCACAGGCAGTTATCCGTTGGTCGGAACGCCCGATCATATCGCGAGCGAGCTGGTAAAGTTCGCTGGCGCCGGTTTCAATGGTGCGGCTTTGTCGTTCGTGAATTACAAGAACGAATTGCCGTATTTCTGCGAGACGGTGATGCCGCGCCTGAAGGAAGCGGGCTTGCGGAAATGAGTCTGGACAGCTTTGACCACGGGTGCGGTGCGCTCCCTCTCCCCGCGTGCGGGGAG
>JAFAFP010000276.1 GCA_023423415.1 Pseudomonadota bacterium
GTGAAGGCGACGCTCGGCTCGGTGAACATCCCGGTCGTCTGCGCCGGCGTGAATGTCGTTCCCGGCGATGCCATCGTCGCCGACCACGACCGCGTGGTCGTCATCCCGCGCAAGCTGGCCGGCGAAGTCGCCGAAAAGGCGCAGAAACGCGAAGCCGATGAAGGCGCCAAGCGCGAAAAGCTGGCCTCCGGCATTCTCGGTCTCGACATGTACAACATGCGGCCCGCGCTTGAGAAAGCCGGCCTTGTATACGTCGACAACCCCGAAGACGCCTGATCTCTATTTCCGGGCTCACCTCTCTCTCGAGACAGGTGAGCCCGGAAGCCACCCACCATCGGCTGCTTTGGTCAAAGACCGGCAAGGCCTATTACCAGCCGAGCTTCAGGGCCCATCACCAGTTCCAATATCGGCCCGTCGAGCCGATCAGAATGGTGATAACGCCCAATACCAGATTGATCGCAACGAGTTTGCGGATCGTCGCCAGTTGTTGGCCGGCAACGGGCCATTGCCTGTCCTGTACCGCGATTTGCATGCGCCGCCACGGGGCGAAGTAGAGATGCAGATAGATCAGCATCATCACGATGCCGGTCCCCTGCATGACGTGCACGAACAGCGGCGCTTGACGGAAGCCGCCATAGATTGCGAACACCATGGCATAGCCGCTCACAAGCAGAGCGACGATAGCCAGCCCGACCCAGGGCAGAAAGCGGCTGAATACATCGCGCCATAGCGTCAGCCGCACCGGCGGTTCAATCGCGCCCGCCGCCGGCCGCAAAATGGTATAAGCGAACGCCATCCCGCCTACCCAGAACACGGCGGCAAGGATGTGTGTGGCCAGCAATAGTACCAACATGATCGTGAAATCCCGCAGCGAAAAAGCGTGTCGTATTATGTGCTGCAGGCATCTTAAAATGTCCACAAAGAGAAATCATGAATAAAGCACCACCACAAAATCCCTCGACACCTGTCGGAGACAACGACGCCCGTCTCGATTCGGCAGCCTTTCACCGCAATGCGGAGCCGATCTGGAGCGTGTTATCTTCGTGGCTGCACGACAAAGCGGGCAATGTACTCGAAGTCGGTAGCGGCACGGGCCAGCATGTGGTCGAATTCGCGCGGCAATCGCCACACCTGCTCTGGTGGCCGAGCGATCTCGAGCAACGCAATCTCGACAGTATCAACGCATGGAGACAGCGCGCTCAGGCGCTGAATGTCGAACCTGCACGCCGTATCGACCTTGCGGCCCCGGATTGGGATTTGAATGAAGCGGATTCCGCAACCCTGAGCGATCTCACCGCGATCATCTGTGCGAACGTGCTGCACATCTCGCCCTGGCGCACGACCGAAGGTCTGATGCAGGGCGCCGCTCAGCGGCTGCACCCAGGCGGGCGGCTATTCATCTACGGACCGTTCAAACAGGACGGCCAGCACACCGCGCCCAGCAACGAAGCGTTTGATGTCTCCCTGCGCGCTCGGGATCCCCAATGGGGCGTTCGTGATATCCGCGACATCAGAAATGTTGCTCACCAGCACGCTCTGGTTCTTGCGGATATTGAACCGATGCCGGCCAACAACATGATCCTGATTTTCGAATGCGCCGGTTGATGCGCCCTCCGGGTCGTTCAACGACCGAGGGCGCCCCCATCTGCTAAGCGCGCAAATCCCGTACGACAACGATCCGTGCTTCATCAATCGTGTTGGGTAAGATCGCTGCAACATGCTTTCGCAGCGTGCCGTCCGGCTGATCGTCAGCCGACCAGACTGTGACAAAAATATCGTTACCCTGCTCGGAAACTTCGAAATCGGCAATCATGCCGGAGGCCATCATGATGGCAAGAGCCCCTGCTGCTGCTTTGAAGTAATTCATCGCCGCGTCCTTCGCTTCATCTTAAGAACGATTAAAATCTTCAATCCTCGATAAGCCGCACACGAAGCCGACTGAGGCTTGTCGCGGGTGATAGTCATCGCGTCCGACTGTTCAATGTCGACAACGTGTCAGAAGCGAGACGAAGGTCACGCAAGCGTGAGTCTCGTTCAAAGACAATGAACAGTTTTTCTTCAGTTTGTGGACTGTCGTTCCACTGTCATTCGCATGTCACCGACGCGACACAGAGCAGACCGAAAAACGAATGTACAACTTCTTTGGAGACGCTCGATGTTCAGGCTCGCTGTTACGGCGACACTTTCCGCACTGATCGCACACCCCGCTCTGGCTGAGCCCTACAGCTCCACTCTTGCCGGACATATCATCATTCCAGCGGAAACCTTCCTTGATGTACCAGCGGATGCACCGGCCGATCTGAAGACCTCCGGAAAATTCACCACCGAAAAGCGAGTGGATGGCATCGGCACCATCGAAGGCCAGTCCAGAGGCCGGCCCACCGGCGTAAAGTTTCCGTTCAAGGGGCAACCGGCACAAGGGCACTCCGGCATCAAGCGCTTGGCTGACGGCACGTTCTGGGTGCTTACGGACAATGGCTTCGGCAGCAAGGCCAACTCACCCGATGCGATGTTGTTCTTGAATCAGTTTCGCTTCAATTGGGACGCAGGGACAGCCGATCGAACGACGACCGTTTTCCTGCGCGATCCGGACAGGAAGGTGCCGTTCCGCATCGCCAATGAGGGAACAGATACGCGCTACTTGACCGGCGCGGATTTCGATCTGGAAAGTTTCCAGCCGATTGGCGACAAGTTCTGGATCGCCGAAGAGTTCGGTCCGTTCCTCATTCGCACTGACAAGAGCGGCAAGGTCGAAGCGGTATTCGAAACCATGATCGATGAAAAGCCCGCCCGCTCACCGGATCACCCGGCACTCACGACTCCGGCCGTACCTGGTGGCGCCGTGAACTTCAGCGTCCGCCGCTCGAAGGGCTATGAAGGCATGGCTGCATCGCCGGACGGCAAATTTCTTTATGCCTTGCTGGAAGGCCCGATCTGGGATGCTGAGAAGAAGGACTGGGAAAAGACCGCAGATGGAAAAGAATATCTGCGCATTCTTGAGTTCGATGTGGCTGGTGAGAAGTGGACCGGACGGCATTGGAAATATGTGCTCGAGCAGAATGGCAATGCGATCGGCGACTTCAACATGATCTCCGCGACGCAAGGCTTGATCATCGAGCGTGACGACGGCGAGGGCACCGCAGACAAGGCTTGCCCTACCGGACAGAAGCGTCCTGATTGTTTCGGCGACATCGCGAAATTCAAGCGTGTCTACAAGATCGAGATGTCGGATGCGAACGCCAATAGCCCGGCGCGCAAGGTCGCACATATCGACCTGATGAAGATTGCGGATCCTAACAAGAAAGCGCGCAAGGCCCTGAACGACGGCGTCCTGACCTTCCCGTTCTTCACCATCGAGAATGTCGATATCGTCGACGCCGATCACATCATCGTCGGCAACGACAACAACCTTCCCTTCTCCACCAGCCGCGATCCCAACAAGGCGGACGACAACGAATTCGTGCTGCTGAAGGTCACCGACTTTCTGAAGGCGAAGTAACTGCTGCTTGTCATTCCGGGGCACGAGTGACGCTCGCGAACCCGGAATCCAAAGCGATGCAGACAACACGGCTCATGGCTGGATTCCGGGCTCGCTGCCTCCGGCAACGTCCCGGAATAACGGCGTTTGGCGTTTGATCTATGCCATCG
>JAFAFP010000282.1 GCA_023423415.1 Pseudomonadota bacterium
GTCGAGAAGGAGATCGAGGAGCGCAAGCTCGAACTCGTGCGTTTCTCCTTCCCGGATCAGCACGGCGTGCTGCGCGGCAAGACCATCGTCGCCGCCGAGGCCGCGAAGCTGATGCGAAGCGGCGTCAGCATGACGACGACGCTGCTTTGCAAGGATACGTCGCATCGTACGGTGTTTCCGGTGTTCACGCCGGGTGGCGGCTTTGCGATGCCGGAGATGCAGGGTGGCGCCGATTTCCTGATGATCGCCGACCCCTCGACCTTCCGGGTGCTGCCGTGGGCGCCGAATACCGGCTGGGTGCTGTGCGACATCTATTTCCAGAACGGCAAGCCGGTGCCGTTCTCGACCCGTCAGCTTTGTCACGACGCGCTGTCGCGCCTGCGCGACAAAGGCTTCGACATGATGGCGGGGCTGGAAGTCGAATTCCATCTCTATCGCATCGAGAATCCGCGTCTTGCGCCGACCGACGCGACATGGCCGGGCGAGCCGATCGACGTCAGCTATATCCATCAGGGATTTCAGCTTCTCACTGAGGCGCGGTCGGATCAGATCGAACCGATCCTTGAACCGTTCTGGCGTGCGGTCATGGCGCTGGGATTGCCATTCCGCTCCGCCGAAGTGGAGCTTGGCCCAAGCCAGTGCGAATTCACCTTCCGGCCGGAGGAGGCATTCGCCGCGGCCGACATGATGGTGCTGTTCCGCAGCGCCATGAAGCAGATCGCGCGCCGCAACGGCATGCATTGCACCTTCATGTGCCGGCCGGGTCTGCCCAATGCCTTCTCCAGCGGCTGGCATCTGCATCAGTCGCTGATCGATGTGAAGACCAAGGCCAATGCTTTCGTCTCGCATGACGACGAACACGTGTTGTCGCCGCTCGGCCGTGCATGGCTCGGCGGGTTGCTGGCTAACGCGAAAGCCAGCGCTCCGTTCGCGACCCCGACCATCAACGGCTACAAGCGCTATCGTGCTTACGCGCTGGCGCCAGATCGCGTGATCTGGGGGCAGGACAATCGCGGCGCGATGGCGCGAGTCATCGGCAGTCCCGGCGATCCCGCCACGCATATCGAGAACCGCATCGGCGAGCCGGC
Source organism: Pseudomonadota bacterium (assembly GCA_023423415.1). Classification (GTDB taxonomy): domain Bacteria; phylum Pseudomonadota; class Alphaproteobacteria; order Rhizobiales; family Xanthobacteraceae; genus Pseudorhodoplanes. Next base: position 1,089 of record JAFAFP010000282.1, read on the forward strand.
CGCCAATCCTTATCTGTACATCGCGTCGCAAGTGGCGGCTGGGCTGGATGGCATCGAGCGCAATCTCGACCCCGGTCCGTCGGCCGATACGCCGTACGAAACGCAGGCAGAGTCGATGCCGAAGGCGCTTGGCGAAGCGCTCGACGCCCTGCGCACAAGCGAGTGTTTCCGCGGCGCCTTCGGCGATGGCTTCATCGATTACTATCTGCGGATCAAGGACGCGGAGATCGCCCGGCATCGCACCGAGGAGCGGGCCGACGCCTCCGATGTGACCCGTTGGGAGCAGAAAGAATACTTCGATCTGTTCTAACGGCGAAACAGATTGCCTGATGCGCTCGCCATGATTGTGATTCAGGTTGTGGAAATTTCAAATCCGCAACCATAGTGTGTGCCTCGCTCTGCGAGGCATCCTCAATTACCGCCTATTTACCTCTGACGCCTAAGCGTTGTGCACTGGGGTGAATGAGGCTCTCAATGCTGAACAAGGTTTCCGTTGGTGCGCTGCTAAAATCCGTTATCGGAATTCTCGGTGCTGCTGTCATCGTCATGCTTGCACAGAGTGTGTGGACGTCCTGGACGCAATACCAGGCTGCGACGCGCAGTGTGACAGTCGTCGATATTTCCCGTAATCTCTTTACGGTTCTGCACAACTTCCGTGTCGATCGTTCGACGACGACGCGCGATCTCAACGGCGAACGGCAACTGACGTCGCTGGGCAAGCAGACACAGGATGTTCGTTCTGCAGGAGCAGCCGCATTGAAGCCAGCGATGGCTGCACTTGAAAAATTCGAATTCCCTGAGAAACAGTCCATCTATCCTCCGCTTGTCGCCGCAGCAAGCAAACTGAGCGCCCTTCAGGAGGAATCCGCTCGCGCAGTTACCCAGCCGAAAGCATCGCGCCGTGCCGGGCTGTCGCAAGAATACAATTCTGTAGCGACCGAATTTCTCACGTCGATCGAGAAATTGTCGGAGCGGCTCACCAACATGGTTAAGCTCGAAGACAGCATGATTGACCAGTTGCTGGCCATCAAGCAGCTCGCTTGGATCGCCCGCCACAGCGGCGGGGATGTGCATTCGATGGTTTCGAATAGCTTGGGCGGTATGAAGCTTCCGCCGGAGCCGATGCAGGTCTACAGTAAGAATATGGGTCGGGTCGAGGCAGCCTGGGATGCCCTTGAAGATACTGCCGCCGGGTTGAACCTGCCGCCGCAATTTGTGAACGCTCGGCAACAGGTCAAGGATGAATTCTTTGATCCGAAATTTGCGGATCTGCGTCTGAAATTGTTCGCGGCAGTGGTTGCGGGAGAAAAACCCAGCCTTTCCGCGCGAGAGTGGTTGCCAATGTCGGTGTCCAGGCTGTCGCCCTTGTTGGGTGTCGCCGAGACGGCACTTGACCTTGCGAAAGATCATTCGGAAGCCAAGGCATCCTCCGCGCTTCAGCATCTTGCGATCATGGCCGCGCTGCTGCTGGTCTCGCTCATCTTTGTTACCGGCATGATGTTGTTGGTCACGCGTCGTGTCACCGCCCCGCTGCATGCCATTCAGGGCGCAATGCTGAAGCTGGCCGATGGCGACTTCTCGGTCGTGCTTCCGGGACTCGATCGCAAGGATGAAATCGGCGATGTCGCCAATTCCGTCGAGCGGTTCAAGATTCTGGCGGTTGAAAAGGCTCAGAGCGAAGCGGACGAAACCCTGAAACGCCAGAAGGCTGAAGCCGAATTGCAGGCGCAGGCTGCTGAGGAAAGAGCCCGTGCCGCCGATGAGCAGGCCAGCGCGATGCGCATGCTGGGTGATGGCCTCGGTCGTCTCTCGGAGGGCGATCTCACCGTCCGACTGGATGATGGATTCAGCGCGTCGTACCGGCAGATCAAGGACGACTTCAATACGGCCATGGACCGGCTGCAATCGACGATCCAGGCGATTGCGCTTGCGACTGGCGAGGTTTCGAACGCGGCAGCGGAAATTTCCACTGCAACGACCGATCTTTCGCAGCGGACTGAAGAGCAGGCGGCGAGCCTTGAAGAAACCTCTGCTTCGATGGAGCAGATCACAGCGACGGTGAAGCAGAATGCGCAGAATGCGCAGCACGCCAATTCATTGACACGGGGCACACATCAGATCGCCGATCAAGGCGGCCAGGTGGTGTCGGAAACCGTTTCGGCCATGGCCCGTATCGAGGAATCGTCACGCAAGATTTCGGACATTATTTCGGTAATCGACGAGATCGCTCGTCAGACGAACTTGCTTGCGCTCAACGCTGCGGTGGAGGCCGCGCGCGCTGGTGAGGCGGGTCGCGGGTTTGCGGTGGTCGCCACTGAAGTCCGCAGCCTTGCCCAGCGCTCGTCGCAAGCGGCGAAGGATATCAAAGATCTGATCGTTAACAGCTCGGCACAGGTCAACGAAGGTGTGGATCTGGTCAATCGCGCCGGCGCGTCGCTCGGCAAGATCGTCGAGTCGATCAAGGAGGTGGCCGAGATCGTTTCCGAGATCGCCCATGCAAGCGGCGAGCAAGCATCCGGTCTTGATCAGGTGAGCAAGGCGCTGGTCCAGATGGACGAGGTCACGCAGCAGAACTCGGCGCTGGTGGAAGAGAATGCCGCCACCGCCAAGACGCTCGAAGACCAGCAGACGGCGATGCGTGAGCGCATGAGCTTTTTCAAGTTCGGCGATGAGCAAGACGTCGCGCCGGATCCGCGCATCCAGTCTCCCATTGTGCGGCTGAAGGAAAAGCACGCGCAAGCCACGAAACCCGCGACTGCGTCGCCCCGGCAACCCGCGCGACGAATCGCTGCAGGTGGCCGCACCGCCGTAGCGGTGGCAGAAAGTGCAGATTGGGAAGAGTTTTGATCAACGCGCATTGGGCGACGGGGTGAGCTAGCCCCGCCCTGCGAAAATTTGAGGCAACCGTAACGATTGGCGTCCGGAAGGGTAGTGCCCTATTGGATTGTGCGCGGGCGCTTCAGGCCCTATGCCACACGCGGATGGCTCAACCGACCCGTGAGGCTTCATGGATTTCACCCAGCTGCGCTACTTTCATGAGGTTGCGCGCGCCGGCACCCTGCGAAAGGCGTCGGAGCAGTTGAATGTCGCTGCCTCCGCGCTGAGCCGTCAGATTCAGCAGCTTGAGCATCAGGTGGGAATGGCTCTGTTCGACCGGAACAGCCAGGGCATGCGCTTGACGCCAGCGGGCGAGATTTATGCGCGACACGCCAAGCTTGTCATGCTGGATGAGGAGAGGGCGCGGAACGAACTGGCGGAACTGAAGGGTCTGAAGACCGGGACCGTGCGAGTGGTCTCCGCTGAGGGTGTTGTCAGCGATTATCTGATGCAGGCTATCGCGGCCTTTCGCTCGTCCTATCCGGGTGTGAGCTTTCACCTGCGGGTGATCGGCACCGACGATATCATCAAGGCGGTGCAGAATGGCGATGCCGATATCGGCGTCGCATTCAACGGTCGGTTGGAGGCTGAAGTCGAATTCCGGCTGCAGATATTCGATCGCCTCTGTGCAATGTGCGCGCCTTCGCATCCGGTCGCGAAGAAGAAGTCGATCAATCTTCGAGATTTGCTCGGATATCCGCTGGCGGTTCCGGTGGCGGGATTCGGTATCCGTACCCTGATCGATGAGGCTTGCCGGATTTCCAGATTGCGTCTGCAGCCTGCATTGCAGACCAACAGCATCGACGCTCTGCGCGCCTTTGCCTCCAGCGGGGTTGGTCTGTCGGTCATCACCCAGCTTTCCGTGCGGCGGGAACTGGCCAGCCGCGAGCTGAGTGCCGTGCCGTTGACGAATCCGGCTCTGCGACATTCGTCAATCGACGTGCTTGTGCTCAGCGCGCGCCGTCTGCCACAGGCGGTGGAAGCTTTTCTCAAGCAGCTCCGCGATGTGGCCGTTGCGCGGAAGGCGCACATTATCGGGTAACGTCGGAAGCATGATGTCGAGACGTCTGAAGCGACGTGAGACGACATCATGCTCCAGCAATGGCGGCTTAAGATCGCCTTAGACGGTCCGGTCGACCGCGACGCCGCGGCAATCCATTTCGTATTCAAGCTCGCGGACCGGCGGACGGTTGAAGTGCCAGGTCAGGCCTGCACGCATGGCGCCGCGCTTGGCGATCTCCTCGGCGACGAACGGATGGATGTCATGCACGGTGTAGAGCTGCACACCCGTGGTCTGGCCCCAGCCAAAGCCGAGGGCCTGCATGCGGCGTTCCATTTCCCCGAGCACCCACTGCGCCTTCTGGCGCAAGCCCGATACGCTGACGTCGCCGCGCGCGATGGCGTGATCGGCGTAGTTGCCAAGTCCCTCAGGCGCCTCGGCGCTACCGGCAATAACGAAGCTTGGCGCTGCGTTAGCGTCTTCAACGGTGTAGGAAAACGCGTAGAAGCTGGGCTCCGCAGGTGGGTTCACTTCAGGACACACGTTGCTGCGGGAGACCGGATTATTCTCGCCGGTAATCACGCCCCATTCCTTCAGCGTTCCAACATAGATCTTGTTGAAAGCGACGAAGCCCTCTTCGGTGAACGGCGCAGGAGAACGAAGTTCGCACGCTGCGAATGACGAAAGCGGACGGCCAGATGCTTTGATGATCTCCTCGATGCGCCGGAATCCTTCCTTCAGCGGAACGGGATTGGCAAACCGGACCCGCTCAAGGCGGTAGCCCGGCTCGGCCGCGACGCCTGCGGAATACTGGAACACACCCTTGATGTAGCGATAACCGCCGGGTGCGAATGAAATGACCTCAGCCACTGTGACCTCCAAGTTTTAAGCGGATTTCTATTGATCAGGCGTAATTGATGACGAGATGCTTGATGTCGGTCATCTCTTCCATCGCATAGACCGTTCCTTCGCGGCCGAGGCCGGACTGCTTCCAGCCGCCGAACGGCATGTTGTCGAGTCGATAGATCGGAACGTCGTTCACCATCAGACCGCCGACGTCCCATTCCTCGATTGCCGAGAATGCGCGGGTGATATCGCGCGTGAACAAGCCGCCCTGCAGGCCGTATTTACTGTCGTTTGCACGCGTGACAGCCTCTTCGAATTTGTCGAATGGATTGACGGTGACGACTGGCCCGAAGATTTCCTCATCCTCGACTTTCATGCCGCGCTTCGTATCGGCCAGAACGGTCGGCGCAATGACGGCGCGTTCGCGCGTGCCGCCAACCAGCACTTTCGCTCCGGCGGCTTCCGCTTCGCGGATCCAGCTTTCGATACGGATCGCGGAGCCTTCGTCGATGACGGGGCCGACATCGATGCCTTCCTGCATTGGATTGCCAACCTTGCAGGCCCGCACCTTCTCCAGCAGCTTGGCGACAAACTGCTCGTGCACCGCGCGCTCGACCAGAATGCGTTGCACGCCGATGCAATACTGACCGCCATAGACGACGCCACCACGCACGCAACGTGCCGCCGCAAAATCGAGATCGGCGTCGGCGCAGACGATGACCGCGCCATTGCCGCCGAGTTCGAGCGCGACTTTCTTGTGTCCGGCGAGCGCTTTGATGTGCCAGCCGACCTTTGCCGAGCCGGTGAATGTCACCATCGCAAAGCGGTCGTCCTTCACCATCTTTTCGGCGAGCGGCACCGGACAATGCACCACTTGCAAGGCTTCATCCGGAAGACCTGCTTCCGCCAAAATTTCAGCGAGCAGCAACGACGTCAGCGGCGTTTGCGGGGCCGGCTTCAGCACCACGGAGTTGCCGACAGCCAATGCCGGCGCGACCTTGTGCAGCACCAGATTGAGCGGGAAGTTGAAGGGCGCGATCGCCAGGATCGGACCGATCGGAAAGCGCCGTGCGATGCCGACGCGGCGGCGCAAGGATGCCAACGTATCAAGATCTGCCTTGGCAAGATCGAGAGGCGCGCCGGATGTGGTCGTGGTCTGATATTCGTAGACACCCGCGTCCATGTCGAGCGGCACTTCGTGGCCGCCAAAGCGGCGCGTCTCGGCGGCGGCGTTCGTCAAGTTGAACAGCGAACGCGCCACTTCGCCGCGTGCATCGTAGAGCGGTTTGCCGGCTTCCGCTGCGATGGTGCGAACGACTTCGTCCCGGCGCTTGCGCAGGATCTCCGCCGCGCGCGCCAAAATGTCGGCGCGGGCAAAGCGCGGCAACCGCCGCATAATGGTGAAACCGCGCTGGGCAGCGAGAATTGCATTCTCGACGGCGGTTTCATCGGACACCGGCATCTCGCCAACCGGCGAACCGTCAAAAGGTGAGCGAATGGTCTCGAAGGCGGTCGAGCGCCCTTCTTGCACGTTCATGTCTGTACCCGGGGTTTAGGCTTCTAGATTTCGCCGAGATAAGCATTGCGAATGGCGGGGTCGGCCGCCACTTCCGCACTCGGTCCGGTTTTCGTGACGCGGCCTCGATCCACGATGACAACCTGGTCAGCGAGATCGAAGGCCACCGCGACATCCTGTTCGACCACCAGAAGGCCGAGGCCGTTGCTGGCAAGCTGCTTCAAGGCTGCGACCAGAACATCCACCATAACCGGAGCGAGGCCGAGCGAGAGCTCGTCAACCAGCATGATGCGTGGTTTGGCCATCATGCCGCGGCCGATGGCGCACATCTGCTGCTCGCCGCCGGACATCGACACCGCGTCCTGATAGCGTCGCTCCGCCAGCTTTGGAAACGCGCTGTAGACCGCGTCGAGATCGCGGGAGATCTCGGTCTTTGGCGCTTTCCGTGAAAATGCCCCCATGAGAAGGTTGTCTTCCACGGTCATGCCCGCGAACAGTCGGCGTCCTTCCGGGACATGCGCAATGCCGGCTGTGACAAAGCCATCGGGCTCAAGACCTTCGAGCGTCGCGCCGTCGAGCTTGATGCTGCCCTTCGTCGGGCGGATCAGGCCGGAGAGAACGCGCAGCAAGGTTGTCTTGCCGGCGCCGTTCGAACCGATGACCGCAGTGATGCCCGGAACCGGGACATTGAATGAAACGTCGTAGAGAACGGTGACGTCGCCGTAGCCGGCCGACAGATTCTGGATCGACAGTTGCTTCATGATGACGATACCTCGAGCATCGCCGCTCCGCGTGTACCGAGATAGGCTTCGATGACGGCAGGATCGCGCGCGACATCTTCGGTCGGGCCATCGGCCAGCAGCGCGCCCTGATGCAGCACAACGAGGCGGCGGCAGAGACCGCGAACGACCTTCATCAGGTGTTCGATCACGACGATCGTGACGCCTTCGGCGGCGATCGAGCGGATCATGGTCAGGACACCGTCGATTTCAGCGGAGTTCAGTCCGGCATTGACTTCGTCGAGGAACAGCAGCTTCGGCTTTGCGGCCAGAGCTTTGGCCAGTTCGAGCCGCTTGCGCTGCGCCAGCGTGATGTGCGGCGGGAGACGATTGGCGAGTTCGCCGATGCCCAGCCGCTCCAGCGAGGCTTGCGCGGCGTGCCTCGCCGCCGGCATGTCGGCGGCGCCGCCGGCAAACAGCGCGACGGCGGCGACGTTGTCGAGCGCGGTCAGCTGCATGAAGGGCTGCACCACCTGAAAGGTGCGCACGAGCCCAAGTCTTGCAAGCTGATAGGGCGTCTTGCCGGTCACGTCGTGGCCGGCAAAGGCGATGCGTCCCGCCGTTGGCTGAAGATGACCGGTCACGAGATTGACGAGCGTTGTCTTTCCTGCGCCGTTCGATCCGATCAGGCCGACGATCTCACCTTGCTGCAGCGAGAACGAAACGTTGTTCACCGCGGTCAGTCCGCCGAAGCGGCGTGTCAGACCCTGCAATTCGAGCAATGCCGTCATGACACCTTCCTTTTTCTGAGCGAAGGCAGCACGCCGCCCGGCATGACCAGGACAAGGATGGCGATCAGGATGCCGAGCGCTCCGGTGCCGAAGGTCAGCAGGTTGCGCCACATCAGCTCTTCGAACACGAGATAGATCACCGCTCCGACCACAGGGCCGAACACCGTGCCGACGCCGCCGATCAGCGCGGCGATGATCGGACGGACCGACCACATTACGTCATAGACGTCGGACGGATCGATGTAGCCGATCCAGCCCGCATAGGCCGCGCCGGCTACGCCGCAGATCGCCGAGGAGATGGTGAAGGCGATGGTCTTCAGGCGCGGCGCATCGATGCCGGCGCTGAGGGCTGCGGTCTCGTTCATGCGAATGCACGACAGGCCGAAGCCCAGCCAGCCTCTCGAGATCACCAGGGACAGCGCCACGGAGAGGGCCGCGAGCATCACCAGGATTTCCAGCGAGATCCGCGCGATGGCGAGCGGATCGCCGCCGGCGCCGGGCAGATTGATGCCCATGCCGCCGCCGGTCACGTCGGACCAGCCGGTGGTGATTTCCTTCAGGATCGACACCAGCATCAGGCTGGCGATGGCGAAGTAGTGCCCCTTCAATCGCAGGATGGCGAAACCGAATGGCGCGGACAGCAGAGCCGCGCAGATTGCGGCTGTCGCGTAACCAGTCAGTGCCGACCAGCCGAGCTGCTGCATCACCGCCGATGCGTAGGCGCCGAGGCCGAAAAAGGCGGCGGTTGCGAAGGACGGATAGCCCGTGAAACCACCGACCAGATTCCACGCCGAGGCCAGCGTGATCAGCAGGGCCAATGAGGTGGCAAGACGTAGGAAATAGGTCTGGTTGGACAGAGCGATCGGCAGGCCATAGGCGATGATGGCTCCAATGACCAGGATGGTAACTGGCAGAATCCAGCGTTGCAGACGAGCGTGCATCAGTCGTACCCCGCTCGGCCGAGAAGTCCCTGCGGACGCCACAACAACATAAGGATCAGAAGAACAGCCGCGACGGTGACGCCGTATTCGGCGCCGATCAGCATGGAGCCGAGGCTTTCGACAACGCCGAGAACGAGGCCGCCGACAATCGCGCCGACCACACTGCCAAGACCGCCCAGCACGCAGGCCACGAAGGCCACGCCGAGATAGCCGCCGCTATTGAGTGGTGAAATCGGAAACACCGCGCCGATGAGACAGCCGGCAATGCCGGCGAGAGCGAGGCCGATGCCGAAGGTGAGCGCATAGATATGTTCAACCTTCACACCCATCAGCCGCGCGGTTTCCTGATCCATGCGTACGGCGACGATGGCGCGTCCCAGCCGCGAGCGGGTCAGGTAAACATGCACGAGGAAGGTTGCGACAATGCCCAGCACCGCTGCGATCAGACGATCGGCCGGGATGGCGACCGTGCCGACCATCAGCGGCGGAAGGCCCGTGACTGAACCCATCTTGCGGTAGTCCGCTGTGAATGCCGCGAGCATCGCGTTGTTGAGCACCAGATCGAGCGCGAATGTCAGCACCAGTGTGATGAGCACTGGCGCCGCGATCACCCGCTGCACGATGAAGCGTTGCACGACCCAGCCGAGCAGGCCGATCGCCGGTCCGATGACAAGCGCTGCAAGGAACGGATTGATGCCAAGCTGCCATCCGAAGAAGGCAGCATAGGCGCCAAGCACGACGGCCGAGCCGTGCAGCATGTTGACGACATTGAGGACGCCCCAGACCAGCGAGAATCCGGCAGCGATTGCAGCGTAGAGGCCACCAAGCAAAAGCCCGTTGACCACGACCTGCGCGAGGATCGCGGTATTCATTAGTGTATCTTCAGCTGATGCCGAGCTTGAATTCGCCCTGCTTGATCTCGTCGGGCAGCAGCACGATGGCCTTGCCGTTCTGGATCTGGAACACTGGCGGTTTCAGGCTGTCGATCTGGCCGGTCGGTCCGAAATGCACCGGGCCCCAGAATGTTTTGGCATTCATGGCGGCGAGCGCATCGCGTACGGCAGGGCCATCCGTCGTGCCGGTCTTCTTCAACGCAAGCTGGAGAATGGCGCCGACAGCGGAAGCTGATGCTTCGGCGTAGTCCGGGATATCGCCGTTGAACGCGGCCTTGAAGGTCTCGACGTACTTCTGTGTCGAGCCGAACATGTCCTCGCCTTCGTATCGGACGGAAGGGTGCCACCACGATGCGCTGGAGACGTTTTCAGCCGCACCCTTGAGCGCCTGGATGTACTCTTCATAAGCCGGACCGGCGATCATGGTCAGCACCTGCGGCTTGATGCCGAGTTCGCGCATCTGCGTGCGGACCTGAATGAGGTCGTTGATGTAACCGCCGACGAACACCCAATCCGGCGCAGCCGCGCGGATTTGCGTCAGCGGAGCCGCGAAATCGAGCGCGCCGATGGCGAATTTTTCGTCGAAAACCAGGTCGAGCTTGTGCCGCTTCACGCCTTCACGGAGCGCAGTGGCGAGCGAGAGCGGGAGCAGGTCATTGCGCGAGAAGATCGCGACCTTCTTTACGGCGGGGGCTTTGGCAACAACCAGACCGGCGATCGGGTCGGTCAGCGTTTCATTCGGTGTGAACGTGCCGAACAGATATTTGAAGCCCTGGTCATACACCTCGCGAGACGAAGCGGTCGCCGCGAGCATCGGGATCTTGTAGCGCTCGGCGATCGCGCTGCCGGCTTTGGCCGCACCCGAACCGAACGGTGAGAACAGGAAATGGACTTTTTCCTGGTTGGCGAGGAATTCGCAGGCCTGCACGCCCCTGGGGGTAGCCGACTGATAATCGGAATAGACGATGCGAACCGGGCGCTTTTTGTCGCCGACTTCAATGCCGCCACGCTTCATGACTTCGGCGGCCCAGAGGTCATAGCCGCGCTTCTGCTTCCGTCCTTCCGGCGCGAGCGGTCCGGTCAGGGGCAAGGGGGCTCCGATGCGGATTTCGTCAGCGCTTTGGGCGTTGGCGAAGCCGGACGCAGCGAGTGTGGCGGCTGTTCCGGCAAGAAATGACCGTCGATCCATATATAATCCCTCTGTGTTCCCCCAGCCGGCAACGGCGACCGGTTATAACGATCAGGAAGTGTGACAGGGGAAGGCCGATCGCCAAAGCAGAATTCCGGCTATTAGGTGTTGCCGAATTGAGAACGGCTCCTGATGAGCAAATGACCAGTTTGCTCAATTGACCGGCATTTGTGGCGGACAGGGGGCTATAAACTCGAAAAGTTTGGCTTCAGGCTTGCGATTTTCCCGGCATCAGGCTTTCTCGCGATGGGCGCGGCTTTGCGGTCCATCTATGGAGAAATCCTGTCCACCGGCTCAAGTAAATCCTGGGCAGGAGCATTGTATCCGTTCAACGATTTCTCGCGACGGATGGGCTTCGAGCAGGTCTGGGCGTTCGAGCGCGAGCACGTCGAGGTGTGAACATGCGCGACGTCCGAGCAGACGTATTTTCAAACGGTTGCTAGCCACGTGGCGGGCGACGACGCTCGTGGAACCACACACGATAATTCGACATCTTCGCGCGCTGAGCCTGCGGTGCGCCGCGCTTGCAGGTCGAGGCTTCTTCGCTCTTTTGCGGAGCGCCCCACCGCAGTTCGACGCAGTCGTTCACGTTGTAGGCCATTTCGAGATCGGACACACGATCGACGGCGTCCTTGAGCGTCAGCGTCCATTGCGAGCCATCGCTGCGCGGATACGAGAACTTGCGAGCAAACAATTCGGACGCCAGCACACGCTCCAGCTCGGCCTTCACATCGCCCGTCGCCTTGCCGGCCGGCATCGCATATCGCTCCGGCCGCCGCATCACGCGATCGGGAAACCCGCGCACCACATCCATCGCGATCAACAGACGCAGATCGCGCGATGGTGTCGCGAAGTCTTCCCATGCACCCGTGGTCTCGAAGATCGCGGCGCCATCGGGCATGCTGGCTTCACCCTTGCCACTGTTCTGGAATTTTCGTCCATTCTCGACCGATGTCACGCGCGCCTTCACCTGCTCCTCGAGCGAGGTGATCGCTTCGGTCATCGCCCGCACCGGGTCGAGCGGTGACGGCGACATCACGTCATCCATGCGGTCGTAAAAGGCTTCGACAGAGAGCTTGGTCTGTTCGAGCGAGACGTCACCATACTGCGGGTTCTTGGCGATCTCCGCATTGGTCAGCCGACGCAGATTGCCGCTCTTGTCGCGCACGATCGGCCGGAAGCGCTTGAAGCCGGGATCGCCCAATGCCGGATCCTGAGCGAACAGGAAATTGCCGCGCCAGAAGCGCTTGCGCGCAACGGTCCCGTCGGGTTGGGCATCGACCGCGAGAAAGACGCCGGCATTGCCGTCGGTTTGCGGCACGCGCCGGGCAATCACCAGAAGATGTCCGTACGGATCCGCATAGACGGTCCCGGGCCGCAGAGCGTCCTCGGTCAGCGATACGGGGTAGAAATCGGCGCCGTCATCCGTCGCGCGCGTTCGGCCTGCACCCGAATGCACGCCATCACCGATGCTCCATTTCAGATAATGCCCGAATCCTTGAACCAGCCCGGCCGGCCGCCGCGG